>JXSN01000105.1 GCA_001276605.1 Achromatium sp. WMS2 | reverse complement strand
ACTTGCACCGCCCAAGCCGACCCAGGTTACTTGTTTAACGGCTTCAGTGGTGATTGCACCGGGGCTACTTGTAGCTTAAGTAATATTACAAGTCCCAAGACTATTACTGCCAACTTTGTTGCTCAAGCGGACGGTTTAACAATTACTTCCAGTGTAGAACCTGCAGATAAAGGTACGGTAAGTTGTGCACCTGATTTGCTGGTTACGAACCAAACTGGAACCTGTACCATTACAATGGCCCCAGGTTACGTTGTCGATAAAGATATGATTGAGGGAACTTGCCCTGCTGGTAGTTGGACTGGTAGCAACGTTTGGGTAACGGGGCCGATTACGGCTAGCTGTACGGTCAATTTTAGTGTGGAGCCATGTGAACAATGCCTACGTGGTGGCAGCTGGCGCAACTCTATACAACAAATTGTACCTAACCCCTAATCTAGGTAACTGTTACTACGCATTTTGCACCTGGGGGTTAAATCCTAACGCTGAACTGCTCTGATTCTTAACTGCAATTGGAGCAGAAGTGGACCGCTAGGTCAGGATGAGTTACCAATAATTATCGAATACGCACCATAAAGGTGCGTATTTGCGTTTATTAGCCCCAAAAGATAGCAACCAAGTCTCAAATAAGCATTAGATTATATATTTTAACTATAAGTAACCCAAAACCAATCACATAACTTACAATTGCGGTATAATTTTTGCATTTATAACCGCAGCAAATCATACTCAGACGTTTGCAATAATTTCTACACATGGCAGTAGCGATGCCAAAGTGTTCTGTTTGTGCTAAAAAAGAGGAGATATCTATGGTATCAAAAGTACTCGGTATGGTTAAGGATAACGAGGCCAAATTTGTCGACTTTCGATTTACTGACACCAGAGGTAAAGAACAGCACGTAACCTGTCCGGCCCGCATCATCGATGAAGACCTGTTCGAAAGCGGCAAAATGTTTGATGGCTCTTCGATTTCGGGTTGGAAAGGCATTAACGAATCCGACATGATTTTAATGCCCGAAGCGGCCAGCGCCGTCATGGACCCATTTTCTGAAGAGTCCACTATAATTTTAAGATGCGATGTCATAGAACCCAACACCATGCAGGGTTACATTCGCGACCCGAGATCACTAGCCAAGCGCGCTGAAGCCTATTTACAGTCCACTGGCATTGCCGATACTGCTTACTTTGGTCCCGAAAACGAATTTTTCGTCCTCGACGATGTACGTTGGGGAGCCGATATGAGCGGCAGCTTTGTAAAAATAGATTCCGAAGAAGCAAAGTGGAATTCCGAAAAAGTCTATCCCGACGGCAATATGGGACACCGTCCTGGCATTAAGGGCGGGTATTTTCCAGTACCACCAGTAGATTCCCAACATGATATTCGTGGTGCTATGTGTTTAGCCATGGAAGAAATGGGGCTAACCGTAGAAGTACACCACCATGAAGTAGCCACCGCTGGCCAAGCAGAAATTGGTGTAGCCTTCGATACCCTAGTCAAAAAAGCCGATCAGGTCCAGATCTTAAAGTATGTTATCTGGAATGTAGCTAATTCCTACGGTAAAACCGCGACCTTTATGCCCAAACCATTGGTTGGTGACAATGGCAATGGCATGCATGTACATCAATCTTTATCCAAAGGCCGCACCAATATTTTCGCTGGTGACCGTTACGCTGGACTTTCTGATATCGCATTATACTATATTGGTGGTATCATCAAGCATGCCCGGGCCTTAAATGCCCTCTGTAATGCCTCTACTAATTCTTATAAGCGCCTAGTACCAGGCTTCGAGGCCCCCGTAATGCTAGCCTATTCGGCTCGCAACCGCTCCGCATCCATTCGTATTCCACATGTTATGAATGCCAAAGCCCGCCGTATCGAGGTTCGGTTCCCAGATTCCACCGCCAATCCATATCTAGCCTTTTCTGGCATGATGCTAGCCGGACTCGATGGTATAGTTAACAAGATCCATCCCGGGGATGCGATGGATAAGGATCTTTACGATTTGCCACCTGAAGAAGAGAAGCAGATTCCTCAAGTTTGCTATGCCTTTGATCAGGCTTTGGATGCCCTAGATAAGGATCGGGAATTCTTGTTGGCTGGTGACGTATTCAGCAATGACCTAATTGATGCCTATATTAACCTCAAGATGGCTGAAGTGACCCGGCTACGCATGACCACCCATCCTGTAGAATTCGATATGTACTACAGTCTGTAATTTGGTTTAATGTGTTTTGGTCGTTCTCATGCTCCAAGCGTGGGAACGCAGCCGGGGATGCTCCAGCGTCCCCGAAAAAATGTGTTTTTATCGTTCCCATGCTCCAGCGTCCTCACCCAACCATAAGCATAATAACATTATATTTCTACACATTAACACAATAAGATAACCGTAGCAACCTACTGAGACTCAGGTAATTTAAATACCTGCACCACCGTCAAAAGATTCTTAGCATACTTAACCAAATTGGTAGTCTGTACCGCCTGCGACTGTAGCTGCTTATTAGTAATTTGAGTACTTTTACGGATACTATTGGCACGATTCAACAGTTCTGCACTTGACTGCGCCTGCTCCTCCGACGATTCAGAAATTATCATTACCGAATTCACCAAATCAGCCGTCGTGCGTTGCGTCAAACGCATTTGCTCACCAGCCTGTTCTGCCAATTTAGACCCCTCTATAACCTGCTTTACCACCCCATTCATCATGGTCACAGTATCAGCTACCTCGCCACGAATATTCTCTAATAAACTACCGATTTTAGCCGCCGCCTGCTGGGCAGTTTCTGCTAATCTCTGTACTTCGTTAGCAATAACCTGAAAACCATGCCCTGCTTCCCCAGCAGAGGCAGCGTGCATAGAAGCACTAACTGCTAAAATTTGTGTTCTACGAGCAATTCCACTGATTAATTCCACTACACCTGATATTTCTTGCGAATGGATTCCTAACCGCTCAATTTTAGCCCCAGCCTCGCGCACTGTATTACGTGCAATCTCAATACCATCTACCGTCGCCTTCACGGTAGTTAATGCTGTTAATGTAGTTTGCGTAGCCTTTTCCGCGGTAATACTAGTCGCTTGGGCTAATTTGGCAATTCGTAACATAGTTAAAGCCGTACTATCTAACTCAGTAGCGGTTTTTTCCACCTGCTCACGCTCGCTTTTAGCCACACTAGAAACTAAATCAGCCTGTTCCTGAACACTGATTGCAGCCAAATTAACATCATTAGAAATATCACTAATCCTTTTAAGAGTTGCCGCCATTTCCATTACCAACATGTTTAGAGCGTCGCTAAGTGGTGCCGTAATATTGTCCGCTGTATGGATTCGTACAGTCAAATCCCGTTGAGATAGGCTCGCTACAGCATGAAGTAATTGGATAACAGAATCATTTAAATTAGTATTTTCTTCACTAACACGCGCTGTAATCCCTTGGCGTTCATCAACCATCCGATTGAATTCGGTAGCCAACCTTCCAAGTTCATCTGGACCATATATATTGGCACGTGCATTAATCTTACCTTGGTTTAGTTGGCGAATGGTATCTAACATATTGGTTACAGGCTGCAATATACTGTTCATAATCAGATAGCTAATAAATGCACCTAGCAATGCTCCCATTAGCATTAATGTGGACACTAACACCCGAGTCTGTTTGAGTGTGGTAATTCGTTGCTGTAATATTTGATCCAATTCATCAATTAACACGTTATTAAATGTGTTTATCATATCTACCGCATCCGAGGCCAACTTACGAAACTCTGAAAAATTATAAGTTACTGTTTTAGCATTAAGAATTTCATTATTCGTCAATTTAATCAAAGTTTCTGTTGCCGAATTTATCTTTTGAAGCGCATCGGCAATAGACTTTTGCAACTCCGGAGTTTCCGCCGTAGCATTGTTGATGGTGTGGGTAAAATTATTCAGACCTTTTTCGAGAGTGGACAGCCACCGAATTAGCTTGGTACGTTCATCATCTGTAATGTCATTGCTAGCTATTTGGCCGCTAGGAATTTTAGATGCCCGAAACAGCACATCTGCACCAGTACCACGAATTAAACCAATAGCATCATTTAGGACTATAACATCGTAAACCAGGCCTTTAGTGATATAAAAAGATAAGCGTTCCGGATCCAAAGATAATTTATAGTAATCAGCCACTGTTTCCCGTAGAATATTTATTTTCTCGATTATCTGATGATGCTGTAAGCGAGTTTCCAAGGCCGTTACCGAACGTCTGGCAATAGAGGTTGCAATTAACCTTAATTCAGTCTTAATTGCCTGCCATTGCTGGTCTATTTCACCATACCAACGCTCACTTTGGGCAAGATTAGTGATTAACGAAATCTGTTTGTTTATTTCTACCTGTTTGGCAGCTTGTTTATCCATAACCCCACTCACTCCACTTAGCACCTGCTCTGCTAATCCACGGTTATCTTGCACTGATTTGTAAAGCTTTATTACTAAGCGTAGTGGTTTTACTCCTTTATGCTCAATACTGGCAAAATTAATGGCCTTGGCGGCTTCGGAAAAATACAAATAAAATGGTATCCCACTGAGTGTAAATACCAAGAGCCCTATTAAAAAAAACTTTTGCCATAACAATAGTTTATTTATAAAATTCATATTAGCGTTTCCATAATATTACAAATCTCGTGGTCAAAAGTGGTCACTACTTACTTTAAAGCAAGGTCAAAGCCGATACAACCTGAGGTCTAGATTTACATGTTTTAAACCAACAGCAATGGTTACCAAGATACTAGGTGGTTACTAGGTATAGTACCTAACTTTAGGATGAATATTTAACCTAATTATAATTCAATGCTTGGCAAGCAAAACGGTGGGGGTAACTCAATTCAAAAAAACCTTTGTTTTATCAAGTAACCTATTGGTTACAAATAAGCAGGCAGTTAAGAATTTTAGTATGGTATGATAGGCGGGTTATAGGCCGTGGGATGCGTTGGGGAAAGAAGCTCATTACAAAGAACTATGCAATCTCGATGCGCTGTGCAGTGGCTCTAGAACCTACCCACCGCTTACGAAGCAAACGGCAGGTATACGAACGGTTAGATACACAGATGTCCGCAACTGGTAAGTGTTAATAATAATAAAAATACTACGCTATGCATAAACAATATTTTTAACATACGCCATCATATCCTTTTAATAATTTATTTAATCATTTACTGGTTAATTGTGCTAAAATGCAGCTACGTAGCCCAGGTTCTTGACAGTATAATGCTAGGCCATTAATACTTGCATCATGCAGACACTACAAACGGGAACAAATTTACTGCTTACCCTTAAAACTTTAGGAGTTATTTAATGCGCAAACTATTATTAAGCATACCCATAATCTTGCTACCACTTCTAGGTACCGCTCAAACTAACACTGCCGTAGAACGACCGGGTTATAATGCCAGCGATATCATACTACTTTCGGTGGGTGTCATAACAGGCGCCATGCTGGTAGACTTTTGGATATCCCCAGCGCTTACCATACCAGAAGCGGTTGGTATAAGTCCTGCGGTTGCCGAAGCTGGAGCAGCCGGAGCTGTGTTTGGAGATCAAGTAGCCGCTGCTACCGCAGCACGTGATGCTACAGCCAGGATAGATGTAATTTATGCCTTGATAATAGGTGGCGGTGCCGTGCTAGGTGGTTTAGCTCTCGACAAATTAGCAACATGGTTAGGTTCTGAATCTGCAACATATAATCCTTAGACGCTTACCAAACTGTTGTGACGACGGCCCCATCGCGACCTGGACCATTGAGGCCGTCCGCAATCGCAGATGGTCTATTCAACAGGGGTCATAACAGCAGAGTAACCACTCAGATGGCATTTTTACGATCAAAATTCACATCAGATCCTATTCAACCTAAAGATATCCTTGGTATACACAGTATTTGCTCGAGTTAGATCGAGCTTAGGCCCATATTTTAGACCATTTTACACCACACCAACACAGTTTTCGGAGAACCTCGATGGTATTTGTAACCAGTTATTGGTTATCCACTAAGCATCTAAGACACATAGCTATAGGCACTATTGTTATGGCTCTAACCGTGCTTATGAGCAGTTGCAAGGATGAAGGTCCCAGCCCCCGGAAAACGCTAGCAGCGGTAAAAGCTGCCTTTCAGCAAAGCATCTTGGCCCTGGAAAATGAGCAGCGCAAAGTAAAGACCGATTTTAAAGAAGGACGTTCCACATTATTGGCCTTTCAAACGGCATTAAAAAGTGCTATCGACAAAGATAATGAATTTGCAAAGGTTTACAATAGATGGCGCGAAATTCAAGGCCGCATTACGGTTTTATACGACAAGTTTCTAAGCTTGGTGGACGGCGCCGATCGCGTATATACCGAGTTAGACAATCGAGCCAATCGGATTACTGATCCCATACTTAGAAATAAAATTAAACTTGAGCTGCAAGCCAGCATAAGTAGGTATGCCAAGCGCCTCAAACAATCCAAAGCTGGTATAGACCGGCTGCGGGCGCAGGCTACTCAGGTTACTGACGTAATGAGTGCACTGGAAGTACGATTTACCCTTAAAGTAGTTGAAGACGAACTTGGTAATATCTTCAAGGATATTGATGAGACAGTGGAAGCTGTGATGGCCCAACTGGAGGTTCTCATAGAGGAAAGCAAACGATTCCCAGCAGCCTCCGCCCTACCCAACGGAAATGGTTAATCGTCTAACCACCATGTACCGCTTATGGTTGGGAATTGCGACAGCGGTATTACCGCTGTCAGCCTGCAACAGCAACTATTACAACAAATCCCTGCAAAGTCAGATCAAGGATTTACAACAACAAGTTCAGCAATTACAACAAGAAAATACTCGATTGAGCGAACTTCTAAACGAAGCCAAGCTGCGCTATGGAATTGATTTTGAACGGATAACAGTCGAAAAAAGATTGCCGAATAGTATTTTTGATCAAGTATTTTCCAACGACCCTGAGGTTATACTACCCGATAAATAACTTTAGGTAACTTAACCAAAATCAAGGCCGGGTTTGATCCCAGCTTAAGGATTGTTATGCATCTTGCTATGTTTGACCTGGATCAAACCCTGATTGCTGGCGACTCGGACCACCTATGGGGGCAATTTCTAGCTGACCGAGGCATAGTGGATTCTTTAGAGTATAACCGCAAAAACGACCAATTTTATCAGGAGTACAGGGAAGGGCGCCTGAATATACACGAATTTTCGAGGTTTGCTTTACACCCCTTAAGTCAACACCCCATGTCCAAGCTTGAAGCTTGGCGCCAACAATTCATACAAGAGTATATACAACCCAAACTCTTACCGGCAGCGTTCAAACTGGTAAATCACCATCGGAACCGCGGGGATATCCTATTGATAATCACAGCCCCCAAATTTCTAACGGTGCCCCCGCTTGCAAAAGTTGCAACCAAGTAGGTACAATACCAAAACCAGGCTTTGCCAGTTGTCCCGGTCCATACAAATTAGCCGGACGCAAGATAATAGCACGCCGCTGCTGTTG
>JXSN01000104.1 GCA_001276605.1 Achromatium sp. WMS2 | reverse complement strand
GTATTCTGGGTCCGAGTCAGTATCAGTCAATTTGGTGGAGTAGACGCAATTTTAGCTACTATAGCAACCTTGGGCTTTGTTACTGTGGTAGCTATATTTTTTGGCTTTACCGGTTGGTTAGGATGTTATTTAACACCTGATCCCAAACGGCGTTTAGCCCTAACTATTCCAGCGGCATGGGTACTAATGGAGTGGCTAAGAGGTTGGATACTAACCGGTTTTCCATGGTTAGCATTAGGCTACTCACAAATCGATTCCCCATTAGCTGGATATGCGCCAATCTTAGGGGTGTATGGCATAAGCTGGATCCTAATATCAAATGTAGGCTGGATTCTAGCGATTTACCATAACCATAGTTATGCGATAATTACCTACCGAGCTGCATTTGGGATACTTTTAGCACTATTACTATGGGGTAGCGGCTGGATACTGCGGCAAGTGGAGTGGACTTCTCCTATCGGTGATCCATTTGTCGTCAGCATGATCCAGCCCAGCATTCCGCAAGCCTCGAAGTGGGAATCAGGTAGATTGTTACCTATTCTAAAAGCCCAACGGCGCTTGTCGGAAACCGCACCAGGAAATCTAATCATATGGCCAGAAACAGCCGTACCAAGCCTGTATCACCATGTGGAAAAATGGCTAAATGTATTGGCTCGGGAGTTGGCCCTGCGTGATGCTAAATTATTGCTTGGAGTGCCCGTTTTAGATCCAGATGGTAAACGTTATTACAATGGTGCCGTTCTAGTGGGATCACAACCTTTTACCGCTTATTACAAAAGGCATTTGGTGCCTTTTGGTGAATATTTACCATTAAAAGTCTGGCTAGATTCACTGCTAAAATTCCTTAAAATTCCAATGTCCAGCTTTACGGCAGGGGTACCAGAATCTCCAGATATGCGCATCGGAGAGCATACTGTCGGCATATCTATCTGTTACGAAGATGCCTTTGGCGCAGAAATCAGGCAAGCTTTACCGGATGCTGCATATTTAATTAATTTAAGCAATGACGGTTGGTTCGGAGATTCCTTGGCTCCGCATCAACATTTAGAGATTGCACGAATGCGTGCGTTAGAAGTTGGACGTCCTTTGCTACGTGCCACTAATTCTGGGATTTCTGCTTTTATTGGCGCCAATGGCCAGTTGCAACACACTTCTAAACTGTTTGTGGAAACTGTACTATCCGGATCTGTGCAACCTATGACTGGAGTTACCCCATTTGTATTTTGGGGGGATAATGCAATATTAATATTGATATGTCTTATATTAAGTTTGGAAGTGGTTAAACCCAAGGACCAAACCCACCCAAATTAGGTGGATATACTCGGCATACGCTTAAAAACTACGCATAATCCAGCATACCATACAGTGCGCTATTCTGGATTTTGTGTCTGAGTATCAAAATTTCCAGCATATGTCAGCCATTCTCTGCCATTCCACACTTCCAAGGGTTGGTATTGATTTTTGTAGCTCATCTTGCGGCATTCCTTAATCCAGTAACCTAGGTATAGGTGTTTTAGACCGCGGCGTTTAGCCTCTTCTATTTGCCATAGTATAGAAAAGACACCTAAACTTTTATAATCAAATGCGGGATCGAAGAATGTGTACACAGCTGATAAGGAATGAGGTAATACATCAGTTACCGCCACAGCGCTTAGATGATCTTGGAAAAACAACTCAATTAATACGGTATTACAAAAATTATTAAAGATAAAGTCTTTAAATGCACGTTCGGATACGTCACTGATATCACCATCGGCGTGACGTTTTGCGGTGTAACACTTGTATAATTCGTAGTGATCTGGATAAAAATCCAAGGGTCTGATTCTAGAATTAAACTCTCCTATATTGCGTTGCCAACAACGCCTCTGGGAACGGCGCGGTTGGAACTGTTGCACCGGAATACGAACCGATAAACAGGCCGAACAGGTGTCGCAACAGGGGCGATAGGTGTAATTCCCGCTTCTACGAAAGCCTTGAGCTAATAGATACTGGTATGATTTAGCGTCTAATTTTTCCCAAATATCCACGTATAAGTCCTTGGAAGTTTTTCCTGGAATATAGGGGCAATTATGCTCGGTGGTTAAATACAAGCTAAATAAGTCAAATGGGGTGGGTAGATACTGTTTCATATTGGTAACTAGCATCCAATGGCATGTTTTAGCACATATCTGGTTCAAAACTCAAAAAACAACACATAACCAACCATCACTTGCGCTAAAATACTTAAAATCAGGAAAATTCATTACGGATTATTTGAGTAGCGGTAGATCTGGCTTTACTATCAATTTCTAACAACATTTCTAGGCTTTCAGCAGGTTGACCTGGCACCGCATTTAGGGTTGCTTTAACTACCGCTGCAATACTGGTAAATTTGATGCGGCGCTCTAGAAATGCCGATACTGCTATTTCATTGGCAGCATTTAGTATTGCTGGCACCGTGCCACCAGCTTTGATTGCTGCAATGGCCAATTCCAAGCACGGGAACCGCTTGGGATCAGGGGCAGTAAAGTTCAAAGCTGGAATGCTGAACAAATCTAAATCAGGAACCCCAGCCGCTATTCGATCGGGCCACCCTAGGGCGTGCGCGATGGGAGTACGCATATCTGGATGTCCCATTTGTGCCAGTACCGATCCATCCACGTATTGTACTAGTGAATGAATAATACTTTGGGGATTAATTACTACTTTAACTTGCTCCGGTCTGGCTCCAAATAACCAACAGGCCTCTATAATTTCTAAGCCTTTGTTCATCATAGTAGCTGAATCTACTGATATTTTACGTCCCATACGCCATGTCGGATGCTCACAGGCTTGTTCTGGTGTCACAGCCGCTAACTTTTCCAGCGGCATATCCCGGAATGGACCACCGGATGCAGTCAAAAGGATACGGGAAATGCCACTACGTGCTAAACCTTTCTTGAAATCTCCGGGCAAGCATTGAAATATTGCATTATGTTCACTATCAACCGGTAATAACTCGGCTTCATGCTGAATAGCCGTATCCATGAACAATTGACCCGCTATTACCAAGGCTTCTTTATTGGCTAAAAGCAAACGTTTACCAGCCTTTAAGGCTGCCAACGCGGGTAGCAATCCGGCGGCACCTACGATAGCTCCCATTACGTATTTGGCACTGGGCAACTCAGCAGCGGCTACCACTGAGGTCATACCACCCAATACTGTGGTATCAGGTAATTTATCAGCTAAACGGCGTTTTAACGATAACGCAGCAGTGGGATCGGCTAATACAGCAAGTTCAGGCTTAAATTGCAAACACTGCGCCTCCAGGCGGTCTAAGTCGCGTCTGGCAGTTAAGGCAACTACTTTGAAACGTTTAGAATTGTGTGCAATTACATCCAGCGTAGATTTTCCAATTGAGCCTGTGGACCCAAGTACTGCAACTCCAATCATTAAATAACTCCTAATATAATCAGTCCCAAAACGAATACTGGAGCCGCCGCAGTCAAACTGTCTATACGATCTAGCATGCCACCATGTCCGGGCAACAACGCACCGCTATCTTTAAGGTTACGTTTGCGTTTTAGTTTACTCTCGTACAGGTCGCCTACGATGGAGGCACCAACGGTGAACAAGCACATTAGCATTAAATATATTTGCTGAATTATGTCGGTACCAAACATGGTAGCCAATATTATTCCCAACGGCAAAGTACTGATGAAGGCTCCGTATACACCCTCCATGGTTTTATTGGGACTTAACACTGGTGCTAGTTTAGTACGCCCCCAGCGTTTCCCAGCAAAATAGGCTCCACTATCAGCAACCCAAATTAAACTTAGCAAAAACAAGAGTAACCATGGACCATATGGTTGCGTATGTAACCATATTACACTACACCAGGTGGTTGTTAGTATGAATAAACCTAGCATGGCCGTAGTAATACTTGGGCTTGTACTTACGTTAATTTTTTGTGATATATTAATATCCCAAGCATTGATGAGCCACCATAGCACTGCGATATTCAGGATCCAATGTATAGGCAGAATATGGTTTAACAAGGTCCAGAGGGTAAATATCGATATTGCAACGCTCAATGCAGTAACCACAAATTGTTGTTGTTTATCTAGACCAGCGAGTTTAGTCCATTCGATCATGCCAATAAACATGGGTATTGCAAGCACGAATGCTGCCCAGATAGACGGTAACAGCAACACTCCGCTTGCAATAACCATAATTAAGATTGCAGCAGTTAAAACTCGCATATTCAGCATAAATCTGTTATGGATCTTGCTAAGGATTGTTGGCCGACTGCACTTGGTCGCCGGTTTTACCGAAGCGCCGCTGTCTACTAGCAAACGCATTTAGGGCGTCGACTAGGGCCATTTCGTCAAAGTCGGGCCACAGCACCTCAGTAAAATAGAGTTCGGCATAGGCAAGTTGCCAGAGTAAAAAGTTGGAGATGCGTTGCTCCCCTCCGGTTCTTATCAACAAGTCTGGATCGGGACAATCAAGGGTAGCCAGGTTTGTAGCAAAATTAGCCTCGCTAATTGTGGCTGGATCTAGCTGCCCAGCCTGGACCTGTTGGGCCATGGTTCTTGCCGCCTGCACTATATCCCAGCGGCCACCATAATTGGCGGCTATTTGTAGGAGTAAGCCATCATTAGAGGCGGTTATCCGCTCGGTCTCACTGATACGCTGTACCAGATTAGGACTGAAGGCGCTCTTATCGCCTATGATCCGTAATCTTACCCGGTTTTTTTGGAGTCGTCTTTGTTCACCACGTAGGGCCTGAAAAAACAGACTCATTATCTGGTTTACTTCCTGATAGGGGCGCGACCAGTTTTCACTGCTGAAGGCGAAGAGGGTGAGTGCCTTTATCCCCCGGGTGGAGCATTGCTCAACTACCATGCGTACGGTTTTTAGCCCCGCCTGGTGACCCGCGTACCTAGGTAACATACGCTTTTTAGCCCAGCGTCCGTTGCCATCCATGATCATGGCAATGTGGTTAGGAAGTTGGGTGGGTGGCATGTTATGTTCTAATGTCAACTTGTCTTGACTCGGATGGGCAGTTGCATAGTTTAATGAGGTGCACGCTAGTAGTATCAATTACCTATTGGTTACTATCTGCTATAGGGACATCAATTCTTGTTCTTTTTCCTGCAAAATGCGATCCACTTCTTTGATGCTGTGATCAGTAAGTTTTTGGATGCTTTCTTCACCACGACGTTCGTCATCTTCAGAAATGATTTTTTCTTTGACCATTTCTTTTATGCTGCTATTGGAGTCTCGACGTATGGCCCGAATGGCAATGCGTCCTTGCTCGGCCTCATGGCGAACTATGCGGGTTAAATCGCGGCGGCGTTCCTCTGTCAACGGTGGCATGGGGATACGGATTACGTTGCCGGCAGTACTGGGATTGAGACCTAAACCACTATTTAAGATAGCTTTTTCTACGGTAGCAACTAGGTTGCGGTCCCAGGGGGTGACTACCAGAGTGCGGCCGTCTTCGACCCCAATGCTTGCCACTTGTTTGATGGGAGTATTATTACCATAATATTTTACTTGCACTTGGTCTAGCAATGCTGGATGGGCGCGTCCAGTGCGAATTTTACCTAGTTCGTGGACTAAACTCTCTATGCTTTTTGCCATACGTTGTGCGGCATCTTTTTTGATATCTTCTATCATTGTTAACTCCGTCTGCTATAGGTCACGTGGTTACCAGGGAACCCACATCCGCACCTGTCAGCACTTGTAGCAAGGCGCCGGAGTCGTGAATATTTAGCACTCGCAAAGGTATCGAGTGATCTCGACACATAACCAAGGCTGCTGCATCCATGACCTGGAGGTTTTCCTGTATAGCCCGAGTATAAGTTAACTTGGGATAAAAACACGCACTGGGATTTTTTAATGGGTCTGCTGAGTAGATACCGTTTACCTTGGTGGCTTTAATTAATAATTGGGCGTTAATCTCGATAGCACGGAGGCTAGCCGCGGAATCAGTGGTAAAAAATGGGTTACCCGTGCCAGCTGCAAAGAGGGTTACTACGCCGTTATTCAAGTGCCTGATAGCACGGCGTTGGCTGTATTCTTCACATACTTGGCCGATTTTCAAAGCCGACATTACGCGGGATTGGATCTGCAAATTTTCTAGGGCGTCCTGCATAGCCAAAGCATTCATGACGGTGGCCAACATACCCATGTGATCACCGGTAACACGTCCTAAACCTACTGCCGCTAGGCTGGCGCCTCGAAATATATTGCCGCCCCCAATAACCAGGCCGATTTGGGTGCCTGCCTGTACCAAGCCGGCTATTTCCTTGGCTAGACGGCCCAATATTTGCGGATCGATGCCGTAGCTGCCTTCGCCTACCAGGGCCTCGCCACTTAGTTTAAGTAAAATACGCGTGTAAATCAGTTCTGACATGCTATTAAGTTACCGGCAAGCTAGCCATTTTAGCGTTCTGATATGCGTCAGATTCAGAAATTGTATGCGCATCCTGTTTCCTAACGCTGCTATAATAATACATTTCTTATTTAACAATTTCAGGTGTTTATATAGTTGGCATAGTAACACCATGCCAACTAAAATGCGGTTCAACGGTGCCCACACGTTGCACAAACCACCATGAGTTTGGCAGTTTAACTACTTTAACTTAGGGCCTCAGCGTATGGATACGTCGCTGGATACGTCCTAAAACAGTTTACCAATGACCATGCGGACATTGTAACACACTGCATTCAGTTCTGATACTAAGCTGCTAGCATGGAATTGAGTATTTGATGTAGGTTTGGGTTGGACAGTTGCCAGGCGTTAAGATTCAATATGGTGCCAGGTGCAGATTAATTCTAGATACCCTTGGCTACTTGGGCTACCTCCGCAGCAAAGTCTTCCTTTTTTTTCTCAATGCCCTCGCCCACTTCAAGGCGCCAAAACCGTAACACTTTGGCCTTATTTTGAGTTAACAGTTTTGCTACAGTGATCTCCGGATCTTTGACGAATGGTTGGCCCATAAGTGTGATTTCTTCAAGGAATTTTCGAATTCGCCCTTCAATCATCTTGTCGACTATTTGGTACGTCCGATCCTATCGACTAGCACCTTGCGGGCTACTAATTTAACTTCGACGGGATTAGGAATTGCCTCCGCTGCTGTCCACACCAGAACGCAGGCTAGAATAAAGATAAATCTAAGGACTGGTAGCATGTTGTGGGTTATCTCCCTAAATAAAATTTGTAGTAGTAGGGTACGCAATGCGTACCTTTAAATTTAATTAATGCAATAGTAGGTACGCAATGCGTACCCTACATGGCTTACGCAGGCTTTTGGGTAGACCCGACCCCGTGCAGTGCCATCCCTAGCAGCGGTGTGTAACCAGTGTGATATCCGTAACTGAAAAATCATGGGCAGCGTGCTATGAACTAGCTTTGTGTGATAATCATTTGTTTCAATATAAAACTTGATCCTAGCCCCAACTTGACCAGCAAGTATAATGCTAACTGATCCACATTACAAGCCAGAATTATAATCTTTGGCACAAGGAAATAAGGG
>JXSN01000103.1 GCA_001276605.1 Achromatium sp. WMS2 | reverse complement strand
TGACCCCATATAATTTAACCCAAAATAATCACTTAATCCCTAATATTAGCAAATTCACGATCAATCAAATCACACAAACAATGGATTACCAACAAATGCACCTCCTGAATCCTAGCTGTAGAATCAGCTGGAACCCTAATTTCAACATCCCCCGCATTCAGAATCGATACCAATTTACCACCGTCTCTACCAGTTAAGGCAACCACCCCCATATTTTTAGCATGCGCCGACCGCACCGCAGCAATAATATTAGGTGAATTACCACTAGTACTAATAGCAAATAACACATCACCATTATTACCTAAAGCCTGGATTTGCCGTGCAAACACCTGCTCAAAACTAACATCATTAGCAATTGACGTCACAGTAGAACTATCCGTAGTCAAAGCAAACGCAGCCAAGCCCACCCTCTCTACCTCAAAGCGATTAAGCATTTCAGCCGCAAAATGTTGCGCATCTCCAGCGGAACCGCCATTGCCACAACTTAAAATTTTACCACCCTTACCCAACGCATTTACCATCATCCCCCCAGCCATTGCCACCGCATCCGGCAGGATAGCCAAAGATCTCTGTTTTACCTCAATACTCTCCGCAAACAAACCCCGGATGCGCAGCGTATAATCTGTAACTAAGCTCACAATTTAACCCCAATTGCAAAAGAAAAGTAGGGTACGCATCGCGTACCTATAATTAAACTCACAATTTAACCCCAATTGCAAAAGAAAAGTAGGGTACGCATCGCGTACCTATAATTAAACTCACAATTTAACCCCAATTGCAAAAGAAAAGTAGTACGCATCGCGTACCTAAAGCCTGAATTTTTCCGATTTGGTGAAAACTGCAAATGAATGAACGTGGGATAACATTTCGATCTTGAAAAGGTACGCAATGCGTACCCTACCTGATTAATCATCTCGAAACTGCAAATGAATGAACGTGGGATAACATTTCGATCTTGAAAAGGTACGCAATGCGTACTACCTGATTAATCATCTCGAAACTGCAAATGAATGAACGTGGGATAACATTTCGATCTTGAAAAGGTACGCAATGCGTACTACCTGATTAATCATCTCGAAACTGCAAATGAATGAACGTGGGATAACATTTCGATCTTGAAAAGGTACGCAATGCGTACCCTACCTGATTAATCATCTCGAAACGCATCTCTTAACCACACCATGGGTTGATTTCCTGTAATAGCTACCACATCAAAACGACAAGAAAATGTAGTAGGATTATTCTGCAAATAGCAACTCGCAGCATCACGAATCCGCTGCCTTTTAGTCCAACTGATAGTTTCAAGTGGCGAACCAAAACGTGTATTGCGGCGATAACGCACCTCAACAAACACAAGACACTCACCTTCCAACATAATTAAATCCAATTCACCAAACGAATATCGCACATTACGGTCCACAAAACACAACCCATGAGCTTCCAGATAACCCCTAGCCATATCCTCCTTACCATGACCAACAGCAACAGTCGAATACCGTAGAAATGCCATTCTCATACCTATAAAATGTCACCAGCCTAGCATAGACACCATATTAAATCAAATAATACCAACAGCTTGCATATCAATATACTAACATCGCACCTCACCACCTCAAATCCCAGCACACCTCCCCCAGCGCTTTCACCCCCCCCCCCCAAAAGAGAGATATAAAAAAAAATTACCACCACATCTAAAGAAACTAATCCTAACATTCAACCTTAACTTACCTTATAAATACATTTTATAAACTCATGTAAAATTTATTATTTACGTAAATACACTCAGGCAAAAAAATGCACTTAACACCATTACCACGTTAGTGATATATAAAAAATTTTTATATACCCTATTGTAAAACTATTTGGATCTTTTGACATAATCAATCTATGTTTAGCGAGCTGAAACTGAGCTTAAGAAGTTGGTTAATTATTATAAGACTTAAAGTCTATGTAGACGCCTAATCCAGCGACTTACCCCCAAGGGGATTGCCGGCCTATGCCAGCAGCTGACTAGTCACCTACACTATCAAACCACCTCCGTTTTGAATTAGCCCAGCACCCAATTTCTACTATAAAGGTAGGGACGGAAGGCCCCGAACCGTTACCAGCGATGGTGGCCAAGCCAATGGAGACCTCAAATTAAAACACAATGCCTACACGTATTGATCAAAACAGGTCAACGAAATTGGAAACTTTCGTCACAGCTAGCATAGTGATGACACCCCTTCACAAAAAACAGACTGGTAAACTTTGAGGATTTAAGCAATGCCCACGTTTGTGCGTACTGAAAAGTGCGACGGCTGCAAAGGCCAGGACAAAACTGCCTGCATGTACATCTGCCCCCACGACCTAATGAAGCTTGACAAAGACGGCTCCGAAACCGGTCACGCCATGAAGTCATACAACCAAGAACCAGAACAATGCTGGGAATGCTACTCCTGCATTAAAATCTGCCCACAACAAGCCATCGAAGCACGTGCTTATGCCGACATCGTACCACTAGGTGGCTCAGTTCAACCAATGCGCGGTACCGACTCCATCGTATGGTCCATCCAATTCCGCAATGGCGTCAAGAAAAAATTCAAATTCCCCATCCGTACCACCCCAGAAGGTTCAATTGAACCCTACGCCGGCAAGCCCGAAGCCGACATAACCAAAATCAGCGAACCCGGATTCTTCGTCCAAGTTGGCGGCTATCGTCCTGGTAATCCAAGCGAACTAATCTGCAAATAAGCAGACCGCTCCCCAACAAAATCAAGCGTTAATCTTTGAGGTATAAGAAGTATGGCTGGCGAATTCGGATCTCCCGAAGTCATCGAAGAAGAAGTTGATATCCTCGTAATCGGCGGAGGCATGGCCTCCTGCGGCGCCGCTTATGAGATCGGACCATGGGTTGATGCAGCCAAAAAGGCCGGCGTTGACATCAAGGTAAAAATTGTAGACAAGGCCGCCATGGACCGCTCCGGCGCCGTAGCCCAAGGCCTATCCGCAATCAACACCTACATTGGCCCGGACCAAGATCCAGCAGACTACGCCCGCATGGTCTCCAACGACCTAATGGGTATCACCCGCGACGATCTAGCCTATGACCTAGGCCGTCACGTCGACGAATCCGTACACCTATTCGAAGAATGGGGCCTACCAATCTGGAAACTCGACGAAAACGGCGAGCGCCACGACGGCTCCAAAGGCATGACCCCACTAAAGGACGGCGGCAAGCCAGTACGCTCCGGCAAATGGCAAATCATGATCAACGGCGAATCCTACAAATGGATCGTCGCAGAAGCTGCCAAGAAAGCCATTGGTATCGACAACGTTCAAGAACGCGTCTTCATCGTCAAACTAGTCAATGACAAGAACGACAAAAATCGCGTTGCTGGTGCCGTAGGCTTCTCCGTACGCGAACACAAACTATATGTTTACAAATTCAAAGCCTGCCTACTAGTAGCCGGCGGCTGCGTAAACATCTTCCGCCCCCGCTCCGTAGGAGAAGGCACCGGCCGCGCCTGGTATCCAGTATGGAATGCCGGTTCCACCTACGCCATGGCAGCCGAAGCCGGAGCCGAACTAACCATGATGGAAAACCGCTTTGTACCAGCCCGGTTCAAAGACGGTTACGGACCAGTCGGAGCATGGTTCCTACTGTTCAAAGCCCAAGCAACTAACGCCTTTGGCGAAGTTTACATGGTCAAAAACAAGGAATTGTTAAACGACTATCCCCCCTACGGTCAAGCAGCAGTTCCAGCATCCTGTTTGCGTAACCACCTAATGCTCAAGGAAATGATGGAAGGCCGTGGTCCCATCTACATGGACACCGTCACTGCCCTAGGCAAACTAAAAGAAGTCCTATCCCCACGCGAAGTCAAACACCTCGAAGCAGAAGCTTGGGAAGACTTCCTCGACATGTGTATCGGCCAATGCGGCATTTGGGCTGGTGAAAACATCGAGCCAGAAAAGAAAAATTCCGAATTGATGCCCACCGAACCCTACCTACTAGGTTCACACTCCGGCTGCTGCGGAATTTGGGTCTCCGGCCCCGAAGATCTAGGCGCCCCGACCTCTGAAAGCATACCAGGTCAACCCGAACACCTACCACAAGGTTGGAACTGGGGCTATCGCTCCATGACCACCGTCAAGGGTCTATTCACCGCTGGTGATGGCGTAGGCGCTTCCGGCCACAAATTCTCCTCTGGTTCCCACACCGAAGGCCGCATTGCCGCCAAGGCCATGGTCAAATTCGTAATGGACCATAAAGACCACAAACCAGAGCTGGATACCGACGTTAACACCCTCATTGAGGAAATTTACCGTCCAGTACGCAACTTCATTGAGCACAAGAATTACTCTACAGCTATCGACGTTAACCCCAACTACATCACCCCCAAGATGTTGCAATTCCGGTTGCAAAAGATCATGGATGAATACGTAGCTGGTGTAGCCACTTACTACCGTACCAACGCTCACATGTTGAAAGTGGCCGAAGACAAGCTGGAAATGTTGAAAGAAGACGCCCTGAAGATGCGGGCTAAAGATCTGCACGAGTTACTGCGAGCCTGGGAGAATTATCACCGGATCCTGACTGCAGAAGCTCACATGAAGCACATCCAATTCCGTGAAGAATCCCGTTACCCCGGCTTCTACTATCGGATGGACAAAAACTTTGTGGACGAGACGAACTGGAAGTGTTTCGTAAACTCAGTTTACGATCGTAACACCAAACAGTGGACCTGCTTCAAACGCGCCCATAAAGACCTGGTTGACAAATCCAAGCTGTTTAAGGCCGCAGCCCACTAAGTTTCATTTATAATACAAGGCAGGGCAACTTGCTGAAGGCCCGACTACCACATAGGTAGTTGGGCTTTTTAGTTTTTGTGGTTTAATAATAATTTATAATATCGTAACTACCTACCACATCACCTTTCCTCATTTCTTGATCGGAAAAGATGAGTAAGGAATCTTCTGTTAACCCCCTCTCTAGCCTCTGGATTCCGGCAATCCCTGCCGGAATGACAGAGTGAGGTAATTGTTTATCACCCCCTCGCCATCAATGGAGAAGGGGCAGGGGGTGAGGTCCGGAGAGTTATGAAAAGGTACTAATTCAATGACCAATAAATTCATACTAATTAGTGATACTCATTGCAATCTAGATACTATGATGCAGATCATTGATTTTGAGTTGCGCGATGGATCAATAGACGCAGTTTTACACTGTGGTGATTTTGGTATTTATGATAGCGACAATACGTCACAAGTCCCAACACGAGAAAAACATTTGATTACTAAGCACAAAAATAAAATACAAATGTTTAGCCCGTATCTTACTGAAAAACAGATCTTTCCTGTGCCTATATATACTATACCTGGTAATCATGAAGATTTTTCTCTGGTAGACAGACTTGTTAATGGCACAGTTAAAGTCAGAAATATGCACGTGTTCGGCCAAGGAGAAGTGATTAAATTATTTTTAGGAGAATGCGAAATCATGGTAATGGGACTGGGAAAAGTCCTGCCTGAAGGCCTAATCCATAAAAATAAACCTAAAATTATCCAAGAAGAAGATATCGCCCGCGCCCTAGAAGCAGGCAATGATAAGCGAATAGATATTTTATTACTTCATGAACCACCAATGTTAGGATTCACACACAGAGGCCGATGTGGCAGTTCTGCGTTAACCGAGCTGGTACAGCTATTAGAACCGCGCCTAGTACTTGCTGGACATATGCATATAGAATATCGCAGCCAAATTGGTTCATCACAAATAATTGGCCTAGGATATGGTGTCAAAGGACGCTATGCTACTATAGATGCAAATTTCAATATAACCTTTAAATCGCTTAAACATGAAAATATTGAAATTAAAACAATTACAATCACCGAACCAATATTATTGCCACAACCAATTAAGAAAAAGAGTACTCGTCCATCAATGCCAGTAACAGGTAGAGAAATTTGTGCACATTTTGGTGTTGATTACCAAAAATCTGGTAAACAACCTCTTGGAGAATTCTTTAAAGCCTTGAAATCACAGATGGCTACACAACCTAAAATAACCAAAGAACAAGCCTTTGTTTTAGCTGAACAATTTTTTATTAAAGAGAACATCTAAAAGTTAATTTTAGCCCGTAAGGTGCAATAACCAACGGGCATTGCAGCATATTGCCATGCTGCAACTTAATTGTAAATTGCAGGTATATGCCCATGCATCTGGCACACTAAGACTACCTGGCTATAAAATGATAATCCGATTGTGTGTTATGGAGTTAACATTATGCCACTAAGTTGGAATGAAATCAAAGATCGCGCTTTAAAATTTGCTCGTACCTGGGCCAACGAGACTGCCGAGATTGCAGAAGCCAAATCCTTTCTGGACGCTTTTTTTGAAGTATTTGGTATTTCGAGACGGCGGGTCGCAACCTTCGAAACCAAAGTGGCAAAAGCTGAAGGGCGCGATGGTCGGATTGATTTGCTCTGGAAAGGGACCTTGCTAGTAGAAATGAAATCCAGAGGTAAAAGTCTAGATCGGGCATTGCAACAGGCCAAAGACTATTTTCCCGGAATCAAAGATCGAGATGTTCCGCGCTACATCATGGTATCGGATTTTGCCCAAATTCGGCTGTATGACTTAGAAGAAAACACTCACATTGGATTTCCACTTGCTGAATTTCATCAACATATCCGCGCCTTTGGATTTATTGCTGGCTACCAAACTCGTAACTACGGTCAAGAAGATCCAATCAACATCAAGGCCTGTGAACGTCTGGGGTTATTGCATGACGCACTGTTCGATATTGGTTATTCTGGACATGATTTAGAAGTGCACCTAGTCCGTTTATTATTCTGTTTTTTTGCTGATGATTCCGGCATCTTTGCCCGCGGAGCATTTCGTGATTGGATTGAGTTACGTACTACCGAAGATGGCAGTGACTTGGCACCTAAACTGTGTCATTTATTCCAAATACTCAATACTCCAGAAACCCAACGTTTGCGAATTTTAGACGAACAATTAGCCGCTTTTCCATATATCAATGGTCAAATCTTCGCAGAGCAATTGTCAGTAGCAGCTTTTGACACCACAATGCGCAATATGTTGCTAGAAGCTGCGGCACTGGATTGGAGCCGCATTTCACCGGCAATCTTTGGCTCGCTATTTCAATCGGTTATGCAACCCCAAGCGCGCCGCCAATTGGGAGCACATTATACTGATGAAACCAACATTTTAAAGTTAGTTGGACCGCTATTTTTGGATGAGTTACGGAATGAGTTTGAACGAGTTAAAACCAAACCTAAACAACTCTTTGCCCTACAAAATAAGTTAGCCCAGCTCAACTTTTTGGATCCAGCCTGTGGTTGTGGCAATTTTTTAGTCATTGCCTACCGAGAATTGCGCTTGTTAGAACTAGACATCCTAAAACTTTTGTATAGTGATGGGAATAGATCCTTAGACATTGGAGAATTAAACGTGCTCTGCGATGTCGATCAATTTTATGGTATCGAACAGGAGGAATTTCCAGCCCAAATTGCTCAAACTGCAC
>JXSN01000102.1 GCA_001276605.1 Achromatium sp. WMS2 | reverse complement strand
AAGTCGGATTTTTCTATTATGCTACAGGTAGAACTTACTGGATTGGGTAGTTTTGGAAATAGTATCGATAAATTTTTGGAACGTAGTGTTTATGGGTATACCGTAGAATAGGTTACGAATGATTTTATGTGCGGCTACCAATTGTATTCCGATAATTATTTTAAATTTACGTAGTATTGAATATATGAGTGAAATTATCCAATTAGTTTATGCTAGTCGTGCTACATTTGAATCTCCAAATCGGGCTGGTATTGACCTTAATGTAGCTAGAATCTTAATGCAGTCGCGTCGTAATAATATCAAACTTAACTTAGGTGGAGTGCTATATTACGGTGATAGTTGTTTTTTCCAATGTTTAGAGGGTGAAAAAGAACCGCTGGAGGCTACTTTTGATATCATTAAACATGATCCAAGGCATAGCGATATCAAGGTATTGATGCGCTCTACGGTTCCAGAACGTACCTTTGGGGTGTGGTCTATGAAATATGTCCCAGCCCAAGCTGACATTAAGCGTTTACTGCAAACCAAGGGTTTAGAGCGTTTTGATCCGTATCAGTTTGATACGGCTACTATCGAACAAATATTAGGCATTTTGACTAATGCTGCCGATCCAACCAAAGGGGCATCCCATATAACGCATAATGCGATATTGCATTTCTTAGAAACCAATAAGATTATTGCTTCTCTAGTGGGATTAGCTATTATAATTGGATTGATGGTATTATGGTGGTTGTAATTTACTCTATGATTAGGTTATAGCTACCAAAGTAAGTGTTAATAGGCGATGATTTGATCTATAAGGGGTTGGTTACCGCGCTGAGTTTATACACCTTTACGCATATCTTTACCCATGGCTGCACGCTTGCGACGTTGGGCCTTGGGATCGGCAATCAAAGGGCGGTATATTTCGACGCGGTCTCCAGATTGCACTATCTGGTCTAGTTTGGTCAATTTACCAAATGTTCCTACGGAGGTAGTGTTCAGGTCTATCATGGGAAATTGATCTAAAAGTCCAGATTGTTCGACTACTTGCTTGACGGTGGTACCAGTTGTTACTGTAATTTTACGCAAAAATTGGGCAGTAGTTGTAGCATAGGCCACTTCAACTTCAAATTTTTCGACTGTTACTTCCATACACTGCGTCGGCTCGTTTGCAAAAGGCGTCTACCAAAGAATTAGCCGCATAGTTGAATATACTGCCAAAGGCTCGTTCTATCAAGATGCTAGAGAATTCAAAATCTAATTTCAGAGTTACTTTGCAAGCATCTTCTCGCAATGGAAGAAAAGTCCACATACCATGTAGTGAGCTAAAAGGACCATCTTGCAAAGTAATTTCCATCCATTGACCAGGTTCAAAATTGTTACAGGTAGAAAAAGCTTGATGGATGCCCAGCCTTGCTACTACTAGCTCGGCACAGATTCTGTTATCTGTTTCGCTCAGTACCTTAGTAGACTGGCACCAGGGTAAAAACTCAGGATATAGGTGCACATTTTTAACTAATAGGAACATTTCCGTTGCTGAATGTCGTACTAACGCTGTTTTATGTACTGTGTTCACCTTTAACTCTATCTTAGCTGGTATTATTTATCGAAAGTTTGCTTATCAATCCAATTGCTGGCGAGCCTGTTGAATGGCGCTACGAACTTGGGCCGGTGCTGTACCTCCAATATGATCGCGGGCAGCTACTGAGCCTTCCGGGGTTAATAACGGTAATACGTCATCTTCAATGTTGGGGGCAAATTGTTGGAGATCGGTTAGTTTAAGTTCTGCCAAATCGCAGCCCTGGGTAATCGCGTAAGCCACTGTTTTACCAACCATTTCATGCGCATCGCGGAATGCTATGCCTTTGCGTACCAGATAATCTGCCAAATCAGTGGCAGTTGCATGGCCGCGGAGGGTAGCGTTGCGCATTGATTCCCGGTTGGGCTGAATAGTTGGAATCATCATGGTGAAGACGTGCAAACAAGTTTTTACTGTGAATACAGTATCAAATATAGGTTCCTTATCTTCTTGATTGTCCCGGTTATAGGCGAGGGGTTGGCTTTTCATTAAAG
Source organism: Achromatium sp. WMS2 (assembly GCA_001276605.1). Taxonomy (GTDB): domain Bacteria; phylum Pseudomonadota; class Gammaproteobacteria; order Chromatiales; family Chromatiaceae; genus WMS2. Next base: position 5,542 of record JXSN01000102.1, on the reverse strand, counting down.
TTAACATGGCAAATAGATGGCCAAATACTCGAGCGCTTTTGCCACGAACTAGTTCTGGGACGTCAGGATTTTTCTTTTGGGGCATGATACTAGAACCAGTACAAAAACTATCCGCTAGTTCCACAAAGCGTAATTGGCTAGAACACCAGTTTATGATTTCTTCCGAGTAGCGTGACAGATGCATCATTAAAATACTGGCTGCTGCTATAAACTCGATGGCAAAATCGCGGTCTGATACTGCATCTAGGCCATTAGCAGAAGGCTGTGTAAAACCTAATAGTTGTGCTGTATATTCCCGATCTATAGGATAGCTAGTTCCGGCAAGGGCCGCTGATCCAAGGGGTGAAACATTCATGCGGTGTACACAATCGTTAAATCTGGAAGCATCACGGGCCAACATTTCTTGCCAAGCCATTAGGTGGTAGCCAAAGGTGATAGGTTGGGCTACTTGCATGTGGGTAAAACCTGGCATGATTGTATCGGCTTCTTGCTCGGCAAGCTCGAGTATGGCTAGTCTTAAGCATCTTATCTCATATTGAATGCTGGTGATTTCTTCCCGTAAGTATAAGCGAATATCGGTTGCTACTTGATCGTTGCGGGAGCGCCCAGTATGTAATTTTTTGCCAACGTCACCTATATCCCTAATTAACGCGGCCTCGATGCTCATGTGCACATCTTCTAGGGTTTCGGACCAGGGAAAGATGCCCTGATCAATGTTCTGTTGGATGCGTTCTAAACCAAATATGATGGTATCACGCTCTTCTATGGTCAAAACTCCCTGCTTGGCTAGCATGGTAGTGTGGGCTATAGAACCTTGGATGTCGTGTTTATATAAACGTTGGTCCCAGGCTATTGATGCGGTGAAGGCCTCGACAAATAAGTCGGTGGTGGCGTTAAAGCGGCCAGACCATGGTTTTGTGTTATTACTCATTTTAGTATTGCTTAAGTTGTCTAGAATTAAGTATGTGCTATATAATCACTATAACTAATTTACCAGGGGGCAAAATTGTTCATAAATGACATTGGTCTACCTATGCCTTGCCCGACGCTGTTAGTTATGCTAGCCGTATCGCTGCGGATGTTGTGTATAGCAAAGGTTATCGATTGCATGGATTGATCCATTTTGCGGATGCTGGCGAGGAGGGGTTTGAGGGTTTCTACGTTTTGGGCCATTGATTCGACCTGCAACGTCATGTACCGAACGTTGCTGGTAAGTTGCCCCATGTTGTCAGCCATTGATTGCATGTTGTTGGATAACTTGGTCATATTGGTATCGACACTTATGGACATATAGTGCATGTCTTTAGCCAGACTAAATACCAAGTAAAATCCATAAGCTGCTAGGATTATGAAGGCAAACATGGACGGATATACGATCAATTCCCAGCGTCTGGCGCTGGTCTCGAAGGCCTGAGATAATCGATCTAGATCGTAAGTGGCCATCGGTTCGAATTGGTCATGAATGCTATGCACAGACACATGGGCAGCGGTTGGGCTGCTTTCTTGTGGCTGTTGGGATTCGGAATCAGCCATTGGAGGGTATCACCAGGGGAATCTTAGTAGAAGGTCCTTAACATAAATCGAGTCGCAGTATTATTAAGTAACTATATGGAATTTGTTGTTTATACAATTTATTAAGAACGCTTATATGTTGATGTATAAGATAAGGGATTACGATATTATTGAATTATAATCTCCAGATTAGCTAATAGATATAGTAGGTTGCATGTTCGGTATTGTTTTTATAACAAATCCAGAACACCAAACTAATGTCTATACTTAACCTAAGTATACAATTATGGCCGTTAAACTGCTAGCTTTTGGTTGCTAGCAAAGATTGAGTTTGTGCTTGATGGGTTATTTGTAATTACTTGCCTTTCGATCAAGACCAATAGTTAGTATCGGCGGCAGCTGGGATCTGGTGCCTCTAGCGTGTCTTTTTCTCCTAGGTCCAATTTCGTTGATTACCAATAGGCTAAGCAAGTGTGTTTATGTATCGAATTACAAATTTGATCAGAGCATAAATCTGTTTGATTTATATGTTTACTCTTTCGAGGTGATTTTGTGTCTAGTAACACGTCGTCACATGATAAATATCAGCAAGATCTAGCAAGCTATAGGATTATTTTTCAGCAAGCTGCCATAGGTATGGCTAAGGTAAGTTTGGACGGACTCTTCATTGATGTCAATCAAAAATTATGCGCTATGGTTGGGTATACACAAGAGGAATTACAGCATAAAACATTTCAAGATATTACTTATGCTCCGGATTTGGATGCCGACATTGCCTATATAGAAAAAATGTTGAGCAAAGTTATAGATACTTACTCCATGGAAAAGCGCTATATCTGCAAAAATGGATCCTTATTGTGGGTTGCTTTAACTGTATCATTGGTATGTTTACCGTCTGGAGAACCTGAGTTTTTTATCTCTATAATTGAGGATATTCAACAACGCAAGCTGACTGAACAGCAATTGGAGTCAAGCCAGAAACGTTTACAGGCAGTACTCGATGCTAGTATAGATGGTTTTTGGGTTATTAGAGCAAGTGATGCTAAGCTAATGGAGGTTAATGATGTTTATTGTAAATTATCGGGCTATAGTCGCGTTGAATTGTTGGGCATGTGTATATCAGATTTGGAATGTAATGAAAAACCAGGTGATGTAGCAAGGCATATGCAGAAAGTGATCGAGGAAGGTGGGGATGTATTTGTTACCAAACATCGCCGTAAAAATAATGAAATATGGCCAGTTGAGGTTACGGTAACCTATAGTGATATTGATGGCGGGCGCTTTTTTGTAGTGCTGCGGGATGCCAGTAGTGAGTATTTGCACCATGAACTTTTAAATTTGCAGGTACAACTGGCGGAACTAATGCGACGAGGATCAATAAAGGACCTATCCCTTGCTGCTTTAGACAAGGCTGAGGTACTTACTGCCAGCTCCATAGGTTTTTTTCATCTTATTGATTCTACTGAAGAATATATAAAACTACAAGTATGGTCTACCCAAACCATTCAAAATTTTTGTTCTGCTATTGGCTTAGAGGCACATTACCCCATAAGTCAAGCCGGAGTTTGGGGAGACTGTGTACGCCAGCGCCAAACTGTTATTCATAATGATTATAAAGGATTGACTCATAAACAAGGTTTACCACCTGGGCATCCGGGCATAGTGCGCGAAATTGTGGTGCCAATAATTCGCAATGACAAGATATTAGCCATACTAGGTGTTGGGAATAAACAGGTAGACTATACGGCAGCAGATGCCAATATTCTACAAAGCATAGGCAATGTATTGTTTGATTACATAGAGCATAAAACTTCCAGGGAACATATTGAATTTTTGGCGTATTATGACGCTTTAACCCATTTACCTAATAGGGTATTATTGCATGACCGCCTCAAGCACGCCATACACAAAAGTATGCGTGGCCGGGAGTCTCTAGGAGTAGCCTATTTAGACTTAGATGGTTTTAAACCAGTTAATGATCTCTACGGACATGCGGTAGGTGATAGTTTCTTAATTGCTTTTGCCGAGCGTATTACCAACTCTTTACGCTCTGGAGATACTATGGCACGACTTGGTGGCGATGAATTTGCCATCATATTACCGGATTTAGCCAGTGTTGGGGATGCGGAACAGATTTTATGGCGGTTGTTAGAAATACTAGCGGAGCCATTTTTTATTCAAAAACATAAAATTGTTGTAGGTGCTAGCATTGGCTTAACTGTATATCCGCTAGATGATTCTAGTCCTGAGGATTTATTGGTTCATGCCGACCAAGCCATGTATCAAGCCAAATGGCATGGGAAAAATACCGTGTGTATCTATGATGCAACCAAAAATGCACGCCGCCATTCTACCCAAAAGCTAATGTCTGAACTTAAACTTGCCTTTGCAAGCAATGAGTTAAGAATGTTGTTACAGCCAAGGATAGAGCTAGCTACCTGCCAAGTAGTTGGGTTTGAAGCTAGTCCGTACTGGCAACATCCACAACGTGGCCTAATATGTATTACGGAATTATGTTTATCTTTAGGAGATATACCACAAAATATTGATATTGTAGATGAATGGTTATTTGATCAGGCTGTAATGCAACTAATTGCTTGGGAAGCTGCGAACATACATTTGCCACTAAATATAAACATTAACCATAATAGTTTGTGTAACACAACTTTTTTAGATTTGGTAAAGGCACGCCTCTCCGAACTCCCCGGTACATTAGCAACCAGACTAGAAATTAGCATACAGCGACCCACGATGGCAACAGCCTCTGAATCCTTGGCGCAGGTGTTGACTGATTACATTGCTTTAGGCATGCATTTTACACTAGATGTGTGTGGAATGAGTTGTAGCCACCTAGGTCAAACATATAGGTTGCCAATTCGCAAAATCAAATTGGATCCCAAATTGGTACAAGAAGCAACCACAGATCAAGGCAGTTATAAAAAATTATGTGATCTCATAAATTTAGCTCGTGAATACCGGTTACCTGTAATTGGACAAGGTATAAATGATCTAGAGACCACTGCATTACTTACTGATCTAGGATGCCAATTTGGCCAAGGTAAGGTATTTGCTAACAGCTTACCAGCAATGCTGGCTTCAAGATGGTACCAGAACTGGCACCAAAACCCTTGCTACAAGGAAATAATATCGCTAAAAACTGTTCATGCGCACTCAGCAGTACTAAATTTAGTAATAAATAGCGTAACTGAGTGGGGAAATGCAGTAATCAAACTCCTGGAAACCATGGTCAATGCTGGAAATATCAGCCAAGATAATTCCAACTTAATTTTATGCAGTGACCAATGTCCAATTAGCCGTTGGTACGAAAAACTAGGGACTTTTGTATATGGTAAAAACCACCGTTTTGCCTTCCAAGAAGCTAAACATCGCAGCTTACACACCACAGCCTACAATTTATGTAAACTGGTGCAAACACCTGATAATGAACAGACACAGTCTGAAATAACCAAATTCAAGCGACAGCTGGCAAATTTCATCGATGATATAAAACATCTTGAATATCCAAGGCCTAGAAGTTCAGAACCACCGCAAGTTCCAAATTAACAATTTGATTCAATGCATTACTATGAAAATGATCTTGTTTACTGCGCGCCCCTATAAAGACTATGATTTCATAAAGAAGAAAGCGCAAAGTACTATCGCCTACCCCAGAGCCATTCGCCAGGCCTCTCAAACTCATGCCTGACTCACCAGTATCAACTCTGGCGTACTATTTGATTGATTTTATTTGCTTTTTATGGATTTCGTATGCTTCTTCGCAGTATGAAAACCTGATGCCATTGAGGTAACTTCTTTGCTATTGGACATAGTTTTAAACCTCTATTTTAATACTCGATAATCCAGTTTTTAATGCTTGACAAAAAATTAAAGACTAAATTCAAGCATACCAATTTCAAACATAAGTGCAGACCCACTCCGCCCTATACCGTAAAGACGGCGTTGGTTCTTGTCGCCCTAACTCTCTTACACACATGTGTTTTCCGGAATCAGCTAGAGGCAGCCATTTTTT
>JXSN01000101.1 GCA_001276605.1 Achromatium sp. WMS2 | reverse complement strand
TGAGCCTGGTACTCAGCAGCATGGCCCTTAGTGTAAGTTTCCATGATACCACGTTTAGATTCACCAGCTTCAGGCAATGGAACAGTGTAAACAGCATCAGGTCCAGCCAACATCCAGGCAATAACACTATCCTCACCTTCGTATATAGGTGTCGGCGATGTTTCACCACGCATACATCGATCTACAGCCTCCACAGCATTTTTGGCAGCGTAGGCCGGGGCATAACCTTTCCAACTCGAAATTTCAGCCTTGCGAGATTGCCTAGTAGTCATGCTGGTATGCACAGCTTGCTGTATAGCCTGATATATGATGGTTGTTGGCAATTTGAGGAGAGTACCAACACCAGCAGCTACGGATGGCCCCAAGTGCCCAATATGATCAATTTTGTGTTTGTGCAAACATATACCCTTAACCAAGTCAATTTGAATCTCGTAACTAGTAGCAATAGCCCTAATCAAATCGTGACCACTGCATTTACATTGCTCGGCAACAGCTATCAAAGCTGGTATATTATCACCTGGATGTGAATAATCAGCGGCATGGAAGGTATCGTGAAAATCTAACTCTCTGACAGCAACAGAGTTAGCCCAGGTAGCCCATTCCGCGGCTACAGTAGCAACGGCTCGAATGCCAAAGAGGGTAGCCCCACTAGAACGCGGATGGGCTAATGCTTGAGCGCGAGCGGTTTGTACTGAATGGTAATTTAAAGCCGCACAGGCAGCGGCAGCGTTATCGATGATCCTATTTATAATCATCTCAGTAACATCAGAATCTACAGCTACCGGATCGGCAGCTACCGCGGCTAATTTCCAGGCTAGTTGTGCCTGCACTGGTAATTTTAGTTTCGAAGGATAAGTTTTAACAATATGATTATTCATGATTTTATATGTTACACAATTTAACCATTGACAGTAAGGATCATGGCCCAAACTTAAAGCAACCCGAATAGATTTAAATATGTGACGCAGCCAAGTTGATCTTGATCGAATGTAATCTGTTGTTTAGGCTGTCTTGATATTAATATGCACAATTATTATGTAAGTACAGTAACTGCGTGCTGGATTCGGTCAACTCAATAAGGTATTGCAACTATGGGTAACGGTTGATGCTGAAATTGCACATGGGCATCTAAAAAATATGCAGTTATCTCAGGTCGGGCAACTTTGATTCTATCGTAGGCCTCAGAGGCACGAGCACCATTATGGCAAAAAATTATAATCGGTTTATCAGCAGGTAATTGGGGAATATGTTGAGCTAATTTTTCAAATGGTATAGCATGCGCCGTAGCATAAGTGCCATCATAGGCTATTTCCTCCGTATCTCTAACATCTAACCAATAAAAATACTGGGGATAGTTAGCCAGCAATTGCTGGAATGAGGCTATACTGATGATACCATCCTCGCCTGTAGTTTCTACAGCTGGAACTGCTACCAATACTGACGAGGTCAAGTATAACCAAATAATTATGATGTACGCAATATATTTTAAGAGTAAAGATCGCATTGTATCCAACCTTTGTCGCATATATGGATTAAAATTGTATTTTTTATCTATGAGCGTTTAAATACCACCCTACCGGCTAAAAGGGTCCATTGCACTTGGCCAGGCAAACGCCAATTGTGAAATGGGCTATTGTGACCACGACTACGGAACTTATTAGTGTTAACCTGCCAGATAGCATTAGGGTCAAAAATACATACATCAGCTACAGCACCCACATTTAAACGACCATAGGGAAGATTTAGGCTGCGAGCTGGCCCCCAAGTAATCCGCTCAATAGCGGTATTTAAATCCAAAACTTTGGTATGTACCAGGTCAAGGGTTAATGATAGCAGGGTTTCCAGACCGGAGATACCGGGGGCAGTATTAGGAAAAGGATTGGTCTTAGCATCAGGATCGTGTGGTTGGTGATCCGAACAAATAATGGCGATACGACCATCAGCTACCGCTGTACGCAGTCCGGCACGATCGACTTCGGTTCTTAACGGTGGAATTACATGGCAATTACTGTTAAACTCGCCTATATGTTCTTCAGTTAAATGTAAATTATGAATGGCAACACCAGCGCTAATTTGAGCATTTGTATATTGAGAACCGCCCAGCATAGCAGTAGCTTGCGCGGTAGATAAAGTATGAAAATGCACTTTAGTGCCAATTTGTTCGGCTAAGACCAAACTCTTAGCTAATGCGACGGTTTCAGCAGCTTCTAAGATCCCTGGTAACCCTAATTTAGCACTAATTTTACCTTCGTGCACACAACCATGGTCACGTAAGGCATGATCCAATGGTTGTAGCAAGCAGGTTAAATTAAAGGTTGCGGCATATTCTAAGGCACGGCGTTCGACTAAGGTGTTTCTAATAGGACTATTGCCATTGCTCACAGCTATGCAGCCGGCATCACGTAATGCAGCCATTTCACTTAAATGTTCGCCATCCAGATTACGTGTTAGCGCACCAATCGGTAAAACACGGGCTTTAGCTGCCGTTTCAGCACGTTGCTTGATTAATTCTACTACAGATGGGGTATCGATAACAGGGCAGGTGTTGGGCAAGCAGCATAGGGTAGTAATACCAGCGGTAGCGGCAGCATTAGTCTCAGAGGCAATATCGGCTTTGTATTCTTGACCAGGTTCGCGCAAGCATACTCCCACATCTATAATTCCAGGAATCGTTATCAGATTAGTAGCATCTATTACCAAATCAGGAGTAAAATCAGCTGGAGGCTTACCAATGGCGGCAACTGTACCATCTGCTACATGGATATCTACTATTTGATCTATCCTGTTAGCAGGATCTTGCAGGCGTCCATTAAGAATACTCACGGTGTTAGGTATTTTGGTATTGGACAATGTATTCATGATATTGCCTCATTATTGCCTAAGGCCATAGCTATAATAGCCATGCGTACAGCGATGCCATAACTTACCTGTTGTAAAATTACCGAGCTACTACCATCGGCTACTTCAGAACTCATTTCGACACCCCGATTAATGGGCCCTGGATGCATAACTATGGCATTAGGATGGGCATAACGCAGGCGCTCTTGAGTTAAGCCAAAAAGTCTGAAATACTCATGCTCACTAGGTAGCAAACCGGTAGCCATGCGTTCTTTTTGCAAGCGTAGCATAATGATAACATCAACATCTTGGATCCCGGCACAAAGATCGTAGTATATTTTTACCCCTAAGGACTCAGCAGCTGCTGGAATTAAGGTACGCGGGCCAACCAAGCGTATCTCTGGTACACCCAAGGTATTAAGGGCTAAAATCTGGGAGCGGGCAACCCTAGAATGTTGGATATCACCAACTATTGCCACTTTTAGATTGGTAAAATCTCCTTTATGCTGACGAATAGTAAACATGTCGAGCATCGCCTGGGTTGGGTGGGAATGACGACCATCTCCAGCATTGAGAATGCTAACATTAGGGGCAGCATGTTGGGCAAAAAAGTGGGCTGCACCACTAGCCTCGTGGCGTACCACAAACATATCGCAGTGCATAGCCTCTAAATTACGTAGGGTATCCAGCAGGGTTTCGCCCTTAGTAGTGGCGGAAATCCCAGCATTGAAGTTTAGTACATCTGCGGATAGGCGTTTGGCAGCAAGTTCGAATGTGGTACGGGTACGGGTGCTGGTTTCAAAAAATAGATTTACTACTACTTTGCCGCGACATAGCGGGACTTTTTTGACACTGCGTTCTGTAACTCCAGTAAAACCAGCGGCGGTATTGAGTATTTCAGTTAGCAGTTGTTGGCTCAAGCCCTCAATAGTTAGAAAGTGGCGCAGGCGACCATTGTGGTCTAGTTGTAAATTATGCGTGTTATTCACCAATAATAATTCCGCTGATATTTCAAGTAATAATTAATTGTAAAGGATGAGGGCCTGTCAGTTTTAGATATTGTTGAGATGGAATATTGGCATGCCAACCTACGATATCAGGTGCGATGGGAAGTTCGCGCCCATTACGTGCCGCTAGCACGGCCAATAAAACTGAAGAAGGGCGACCGTAATCGAATAGCGCATTCAAAGCAGCCCGAATCGTGCGACCAGTGTGTAAAATATCGTCTACTAGTATAATGTGGCGTTCATCTATATCTTCAGGTAATTGGGAAGGACGCACTACGGGATGCAGTCCAATTTTGGTAAAATCGTCCCGATAAAATGCAATATCTAAGATTCCAAGTGTTGTTTGCAATTGCAATAATTTATACAGACTTTGAGCTACCCAAATACCTCCGGTATGTATTCCTACTATTATGGGATTTTCTATATGTTTAGCATTTAATACCGCTCTAAGCTCTATAGCCATATTAGCTACAACTGTATTTATAGATTGTGAATCTTGCCAGATATTAATGTTGTTCACTGAACCAGGTCTCCAAAATTAGGGCAGCAGCTACAGCGTCTACGACTTCATGGGAGCGCGCAGCACGCCCCATAAGATTGCGGGCCTCGATGGAGGTTAAAAATTCATTGATTTGGTGTACTGGTAGACTAAAGCGGGCTTTTAACTGGCGAATAAACCGGTGAATCATAGGGGTCCAATCCATTTCAATACCATCGTGATCAAATGGGATTCCGACAACTAGAGCCTTTGGAGTCCAGGTGGAGACAAGATGGTTAATTTTTTGCCAATCAGGTTGGTTATTTATAGTTCTTAGGGTAACTAGCGGAGATGCGGTACCGGTAATAACCTGGCCTACGGCTATGCCTATTTTGCGTGGTCCGTAATCGAAGCCAAGGAGTACAGTCATAGTTTTTTGCAATATATTGGTGATTTAAGCGTGTCCAAAACTTGTGCCTAAGAGATCTATGTTAATTCCAATGAGATTAGCCGCTGCTTTCCAGCGTTGTTCCACAGGAGTGTTAAAAATAATTTCGCTATCAGGATGTGAAATTAACCATGAATTAGCACTTATTTCCTGTTCTATTTGGCCACTAGTCCAACCCGCATAGCCGAGGGCAATCAGGACTTGGGATGGACCTTTGCCTTGGGCTATGGCCTCTAGTATATCTTTTGAGGTTGTAATATTTATGTTATCGGTAATTTTTATGGTAGAATCCCAGGTTTGGGAACCAGTGTGCAGTACAAAGCCACGATCGATTTGGACGGGACCACCTAAGTAAATTGGAATGGTTCTTACCTCAGGGGCAGTAATGTTGATTTGCAGTTGGTCTAGCATGGTGCCTAGGCCCACCTCTATGGGGCGATTGATTATAATCCCCATTGCCCCTTCAGAGCTATGTTCACATACGTAGGTTACGGTGCGGCTAAAGTTGGGATCCATCAAGCCAGGCATGGCTATCAGGAATTGGTTAGTAAAATTTTCGAGATGATACATGATTATGCTACCAAGAGTGCCCCATGGTTATTGAGTTTGCTAAAAATGTTATACGGCAATTTAGCATAGTTTTTATTGGATATGAAAGGGGCCATTGGGCCTGATGCTATTGGATACGCAGCCTGGGATATTTGGAATACTTGTGAATAGGGAGTAAGATATTGGGCGTGTCGGCATATACCTTATCGCAATTACCTTGCATGTAACTGTAATATGTATCAACAAAGCTAGATAAGCATGGACCTATGGCTATTTACCTCAAAACCTTTATGGTATTCCTACACTCCAGCGTTGATCATTCCCATACTCCAGCGTAGGAACGCATCCGGGGACGCTCCAGCGTCCCCACAAGAACCAAACTTGATTGTTCCCACACTTTATCATGGCAACTTGGCCTGGAACGCTTTAATAATGTTCAGGATTAGGTCAACAAATCCTGAGAATTAAAGCCTAGCTATGGTATTATTAAGGTAACGTCGCTTGGAAGGCGATTAGCGCGCTCTAACACATGTCCATTAGCTTTGTAAATTTCACGCCAATTTCTACTGTTACCATATTGTTTCGACGATATGCGGGATAGTGTATCCCGATATCGTATGCGATACACACCTTGAGCATTTAGGATATCAGCAAGGACGTATTGTTCATGGGCTAACTTAGTAACCAATTGATCATATTCAGTTTTTCCTTCTGGATCGCGTGGAGGGCGACCATTAAACTTAGCTAGTTGTTGGGCAGTATTACGAGCATTTTCGGTGGCCACATCCACGGTAATAGTCCCACCACTTGCGGTTGGCAGTTGCGCCTTAGCACTAGTCAACGCTTGACTAATATTGTTAGTTGCCGCTTTTAAGGCATTAATAATTTGCTGCTGATTAGAATTTTCGGCCTGTAGGCGTTGCACATTAGATGCTAATTTAGCAATTTCTTGATCATTATTAGCAATAGTAGTATTAGCCGTTGCTAACTGTTGTTCAGTGGTAATCAACTGTTGGCCAAGTTTATCGTTACCCTCTTGGGTTTGATCCAACTGGGTAGTTAAACTAGCGTTGGTCTGTTGAACCTGGGCTAGAGACGCAGTTGTTGCCATCAATTGTTTAGATTTAGCATCTAAATTGTGTTTTAGGTCCTTTATCTCGGTGCGAGCGGTAGTAAGTTCCGCTTTAAGTGAGGTGATATTTTGGTTGGCGCCAGCAAGCTCAGCTTTAGTGGCATTTAGGTTATCGGTACTGGTAGTTAGTTGAGCACGCAATTGGATAGCATGATCTTGCACCTGCTGCAATTCCTGCTCTATGCGGGTGCGATCTTGACGTTCAGCTGCCAGATCTTTGGTTACAGTATTTAAATTTTGGGCCTGCTGTTGCACTTTTTGCTGTAATTCAGCGTTTAAAGTCGTAACTTGCTGATAATCTGTTTTGATTTTAGTGATGTTTTGTTGTTCCGTATGCAGATCGTCACTAGCCTTGTTGAGTGCCTGAGTTGCAGTGGCTAACTCCTCGCGCAACGTAGCACTGGCTGCCTGAGCTTGACTCAAATCTTGTTGTAATTTATCAGCAACCTGTTGCTGCTGGTGTAATTTATTTGCAGTAGCAGCCAGTTCTTGAGTGGCGGTCTTTAAATCTTGGCGCAGGGTTTGGTTAACTGTATGCGTTTGAGCCAAATCCTGTTTTAATTTAGCATTTTCAGATACTACTTGTTTATGCTCAGCTTGGATTTTAGTTGAGTTATCGCGTTCTGCCTGTAATTTCCGATTAGTCTTAGCAAACTCCTGATTTGTAGCAGACAATTTTTGCTGCAATTCAGTATTGGCGGTTTGAGCCTGAGTCAAATCTTGCTGCAATTTGTCAGCAGCCTGTTGCTGCTGGTGTAACTTATCGGTAGTTGCAGTTAAATTTTGTGTAGTAGTATCTAACTCTTGACGCAAATTGTGGTTTTGAATTTTAGACTGTTGCAACTCGGCCTGTAACATAGCCAGGGCTTGATGTTCGCGGGTTAGCGCAGCATCGGCAGTAGCTAAATCTTCGGTTTTAAGCGTTAGTTGTTGTTTGAGGGTTGCGATTTCTGCTTGAGATTGATGCAAACGGTTGCGGATATCTAGGGCCAAACGGCGCTCGGTTTCTAACTGTTGGGTAGCGTTGGCTAATGCCTGATTCTGGTCAATCATGGCCAGGTTAAAGCTTTTGTTTTCAGCAGTAGTTTTTTTGATCAGGGCTTGGGTGGTTGTTATTGTGTGCTGTATATCCTGTAATTCTTGAGTTTTCTGGG
>JXSN01000011.1 GCA_001276605.1 Achromatium sp. WMS2 | reverse complement strand
AACTGGTACCAGCCCGCAACCGCGCAGATAGCCAAACCCACAGGCCCCGAAAATCATTAAAAGAACTGGGAGAAAAGGCCGACCCACCCAAAAAAGCAGCTGTAGAAGCCGCAATTGCTGATCTGGAAACCGCCAGTAAAGGCGAAGACAAGGATATCATAGAAAGCCGTACTGAAGCCTTATCCAATGCCTCACTAGCGTTGCGGCTAAGGCCTAGGACTTCATAATAATCGCGTTTGGCCATATTATTTTGTGTCTTCCACAGTAGCTCTAGGGATCATGGTCTAGCTTGCTAATTACAATAGTCCTTAGTTGAAACCATGATCCTGTGTATGCTGATGGTTACCGTTTGTTATTCTTTACTTCCTCAAATTCGGCATCTACCACATCATCCTGATTGGATTGACCATTCTCCTGATTATTACCGGCACCGGCGCCAGGATTGTGTGCACTGTCTGCATTCGCATTGCCAGCATTCTGCTGTTGTGCGTATAGCCGTTCCGCTATCTTAGCTGAGGCATTGGATAAGGCTTCAGTACGGCTTTCTATGATATCCTTGTCTTCGCCTTTACTGGCGGTTTCCAGATCAGCAATTGCGGCTTCTACAGCTGCTTTTTCGGATGGTTCGGCCTTATCTCCAAGTTCTTTCAATGATTTACGGGCCATGTGGATTAGGCTATCTGCGCGGTTGCGGGCTGATACCAGTTCGCGCAGCCGCTTGTCTTCTTCGGCATGAGCCTCCGCGTCCTTGACCATTTTGGCGATGTCCTGTTCGCTAAGACCCGAAGAGGCTCGAATAGTAATAGTCTGTTTTTTACCCGTAGCTTTGTCTTTAGCCGAAACGTTTAATATGCCGTTGGCATCAATGTCAAAGGTGACTTCGATTTGAGGCACACCGCGAGGAGCTAGGGGAATATCACTTAAATCAAAGCGTCCCAAGGACTTGTTGTTAGTGGCTCGTTCCCGCTCGCCTTGTAATACGTGCACCGTAACCGCGGGTTGGTTATCTTCCGCGGTGGAAAAAGTTTGGCTGGCCGAGGTCGGGATAGTGGTATTTTTCTCAATTATCTTGGTCATAACTCCACCCAAGGTTTCGATACCTAGGGATAGTGGGGTTACGTCAAGTAATAACACGTCCTTAACTTGTCCACCTAGTACACCACCTTGAATCGCGGCACCGATGGCAACAGCCTCGTCGGGGTTTACGTCTTTACGTGGCTCTTTACCAAATAGGGTTTTAACCCGTTCTTGGACCTTGGGCATCCTGGTTTGGCCGCCGACCAGGATTACTTCCTGGATATCGGAGGTTGAAACGTTGGCATCGCGCATTGCGATCTTACACGGTTCCACGGTGCGCTCGATTAGGTCATCGACCATGGCTTCGTACTTAGCCCGGGTCATTTTCACGCTTAAATGCTTAGGACCATTTTGATCGGCAGTAATGTAGGGTAAATTGATATCCGTTTGTTGGCTCGAGCTTAGCTCAATTTTGGCCTTTTCAGCAGCCTCTTTTAGGCGTTGCAAAGCCAGAGGATCGTTCCTTAGATCAACACCATGTTCTTTACGTGCCGTTTCCACTAAGAAGTCTATGATGCGTTTGTCAAAGTCTTCGCCACCTAGGAATGTATCACCATTAGTAGAAAGTACCTCAAATTGATGTTCACCATCAACCTCGGCAATTTCTATAATCGAGATGTCGAAGGTTCCACCACCAAGGTCGTATACAGCTATTTTTTGATCGCCACGTTTTTTGTCCATACCGTAGGCTAGAGCGGCAGCAGTAGGTTCATTTATAATGCGCCTAACCTCTAATCCAGCAATACGCCCTGCATCCTTGGTGGCTTGCCGTTGCGAATCGTTGAAATAGGCCGGTACTGTGATGACTGCCGCGGTAATCTGTTCGCCCAGATAATCCTCGGCTGTCTTTTTCATCTTTTGTAAGACTTTTGCCGATATTTCCGGAGGCGCCATCTTTCTACCGTTAACCTCCACCCAGGCATCACCATTGTCGGCTTTGACCACCCTATATGGGACCATATCCATGTCTTTGGCCACAACTGGATCGCCATGGCGGCGGCCAATGAGGCGTTTTATCGCAAACAAGGTGTTAGTGGGGTTAGTCACGGCCTGACGTTTGGCGGATTGACCTACCAGCACTTCGTCATCATTGCTGTATGCAACGATGGATGGGGTGGTGCGATCGCCTTCGCTATTTTCGATTACTTTAACTTTATCGCCTTCCATTACAGCAACACAGGAGTTAGTGGTGCCTAGGTCGATACCAATTATTTTAGCCATGGTATTTATTTTGCTCCGTAATTATTGGTGTTATTTTCAGATTATTAATTTATACTCTCCATATACATGGGGAGAATGCGGTAACTATTCAAGAGGTAGTTGCCAATTAGATTGGCTTGCTTGCCCTAGCTAATTAGTAGGTTTAGGCCTGGGATTAGCACTTGCGATTTAAAGTTGTGCTATGCGCCTAATTAGCAGGTATAGCTGGTTTGGAGACTATGACTAGGGCCGGTCGTACCAATCTACCGTTCAAAGTACAACCTTTCTGCACTACCGTCACTACGTGATTAGGCGCCAAGGTATCACTAGCTTGCATGGACATAGCCTGATGGTAATCAGGATTGAAGCCTTCGCCCGTAGGATCTAGTCTTTGAACACCAAATTTAGTCATAACATCGTTAAATAATTTTAGGGTTAAATCATGGCCTTGACGTATGGCTTCTATATCAACTCCCTCATCTTGAGCAGCTGTTTGGCCTAGCTCTAAGCTATCCCATACCTGGATTAGTTCTCTAACAAAGTTATCCAAGGCAAATTTATGTGCATTTTCCAACTCTCGCGCTTGCCGCTTTTGCAAATTGTCCATTTCGGCGCGAGTTCTTAAAAGTTGATTCCAATGTTGCTCGGCCTTTAGTTTTGCAGCTTCCAATTGCTTGGTCAGTTCTTGAATAGGCGCGGTACCGTCAGCAACTGTCGTATTATCGACGCTGGCTGTGGAGACCACCTCAACATCAGCATCAGTACTTTTGGGCTTATCGGCATCGGCAACCGTATTATCTACTGCTGGTTCTATAGTATTTGGTTCTGGTTCTGCCATTTTCTTGTTACTCCAGCTTGTTCTTATTTCAGGGCTAGGTGGTATGATTTATTTTCGAGGTATGCATATTGTGGCAGTCATAGATGAATTCAAATGCTGATGCACTACTAATAGTGGTTAGAGCCAAACCATTTGTTCGTATATCTTTGTTTATATGGAGATTATTAAAATTGTAATTGGTGGTGGGCTATGGTTCTGGGCATTCAGACTTTAAATGGCTTATATCACACCTTGGACATACAAAACTGTATATTTTTATATTAATTACAGTTATTTACTATTGATCCTGGTGGTAATTATTATATAATCTTAGGGCGTTGCGTAGGCACATTGCCACCGTGAGTGGACCAACTCTGGGAATGTAGCATTGGGCTTGAATTTTGGCCTGGGGAGTAAAATTTTGGAGGTATGAAAAGTTAAGGCATATTGCATGGTCCTTAAGTTCTTTAGCTTGAATTTTAGGAAAATCTGGGGCAGGCACACCAGTAATTACTATATCTGATTGCTTTAGGGCTGTGGCCCGATCTATGGAGTGTGTTGTGTGGTGGGCACCATCTATGATGATTCCACCATCAATATCGAAGGAATAAATGGTGCCGCCGTCGTGAGATAGCATGTAGGCTAGGGGTTTTCCTACTACTTCAGAACGATTAAAGATTGTGATTTTTTTACCAGCGTACGGCAAGACTGTATGGCTATAAGCACTGGTTTGAGCCAGTATTTTTATGATAGCCAGTGGGGTGCAAGGTAGTATAGCCTTGCGAATTTGGGCAACATCATCAAAACGGACATTGGCGTATAACTTTTGCAACCAGTACGCAGTTAGGCCTTCAACATCTTTGGTAAAGTTTACAGCATTGCGTAACTTAGTATCTCTAGCATCCCCACAAATAGGATAGTAGATAAAAATACCGTGTACATTAGGATCGTCATTGGCTGCCATAAGTTGCGACCAGATGGTATTTGAGTCAGTTTTCACCAATTCAAAGTGAATACCAACATCTTCGCATCCAGTTTGGGTATAACGGGCATAAGCCTCTGATGCTAAATCATTAGAGGCTAAAAAGCCGACTAATTTTATGCTTAGATTGCGGGTTACTAATTCAGTCCTTATGGCAGCTCGAAATTGGGCAGCAATTATATCAGGTTCCAAAACGCTCATACTGGTTACTTGGTTTACTCACTCTATATAATTCTAAATAATTGTTTTATCATAACTATTATTGATCCACATTTAATTATCTGTCAGACCAAACCAGGAATCAGAATATTTAGTTGTGGTACCGTACAAATTTTACCACATTAAGTCATCTGGAATTTGAAACCCTGCGTATTCGTCGTCCTCGTTGGTAGCTTGAGTTGGCGCAATAAAGACAAACGTATCTGGAGATATGTCCTTAATCTTCGTGGCAGCGGCAATTTCCACCAGCACATAGCGATCACCAGAATGAACAATGGCTAGCTTACCAGCTATGAGCTTTTCTTGCTGTGATTTAGTAACATAGAGACGTTTAATGTTAATGCCGTGCGTAAAATTATATGGCTGATCGGCTTTGGGATCATTAAGTTGGTTTTGGTCAAGAAATTGTTTTAGTAACACTTTACGAGCTTTAGCCGCTTGTTTTTGCTCCTTTTGACGATTTAATTCACGATCACGAACCACCTTTTCAGCTGCCGCCTGGGTAACTACTTTTGATACCGCGTCACGGTTAGCTTGAGGGATGCGAACTCTTTGGCGTTGGTCTTTTTTGGCCTGTTGTAGTTTGGATTTGTCCACTAAACCTAGGCCAAGTAGCTGATCACGTAATGACTCACTCATAGTATATTCCTAACCTTGTATACATTTAAATACTCGTCGTATAAAAGGCACCAATAATTGATACCTTATCCAAGTATAGGATACCAATATTAAGTGGCTGTTGTGTAGTCAATATATTAATTTCCCTACCTGGGCTATCAATTAAATCCAATTATATGCCATAATTCCCACGCCAGCCCCTAGTTCACCCAAGCCCGGGCATTACGAAACAATTGCATCCAAGGTCCATCCTCTCCCCAATGATCAGGATGCCAGGAGTACTGTAAGGTGCGAAATAACCGTTCTGGATGTGGCATCATAATCGTGGCTCTGCCATCTACAGTAGTCAAGCCAGTAATTCCCAGTGGTGATCCGTTAGGATTAGCTGGATAGCGTGTTGCAACAGCACCATTATTTGTAACAAATCTAAGAGCTACCAATGGTTCTAAGGTCGCAACTGAGCATGTATCCAGTATTTGTACCCTACCTTCTCCATGCGCCACTGCTATGGGTAAACGCGAACCTGACATATTTTGCAATAAAATTGACGGCGAATTAGTGATTTCTACCAGTGACAAACGTGCCTCAAACTGCTCAGAGCGATTACGCGTAAAATGTGGCCAATGCTGAGCACCTGGAATTAATTCACGCAAATAGGATAACATCTGACACCCATTACATACACCCAAAGTAAAGGTATCGGTACGAGCAAAGAATTCTTGGAATTGGTCCCGGATCTTAGGATGCAACAGGATAGATTGAGCCCAACCTGACCCTGCCCCCCAAACATCACCATAACTAAATCCGCCGCATACAGCCAAACCAAGAAATGAACCTAAACTAACCCTATTTTCTAATAAATCAGAGGTATGCACATCAACACAGGCAAAGCCAGCCTGATGAAACGCTGCCGCCATTTCTACATGACCATTGGTACCCTGCTCCCGCATTATGGCAATTTTAGGTCGTACACCAGTACCAATGTATGGGGCTGCAATATCTGTGTCTAAATCAAAATTTATTAATGGATTAAGCCCAGGATCGTTGATGGCTATGTCATTAAAGGCCTCTTGTACACAAGCCGCATCGTCTCGTAAAGTCTGCAAACGGTAGCTAGTTTCGGACCAAGCTTGCTGGAGAGTAACCCGTGATTCACGTAATACTACAGTACCGTTAAAATTAAAGGTAATAGCATCATCGGTAGTAATACCACCTATTATTTTACTGTAACGCCCCAATCCATTATCATGCAAGCTTTTTAGAACATCATCTAAATCCACGTGCCGAACTTGCACCACCGCGCCCAGTTCCTCGGTAAATAATGCGGCAATAGCTGTATCTGCACATTGATCTAGCTGGATATTAAGACCACAATGTCCAGCAAAGGCCATTTCACATAGGGTGACAAACAATCCGCCGTCAGATCTATCATGATAGGCTAAAATCAATTCATCTTGGGCCAGGTCCTGAATTACAGCAAAAAAGTTTTTTAATGCCAATGGATCATCTAAATCAGCCGCTTCAGTTCCAGTATGGTTATAGATTTGAGCCAAACAGGAGCAACCTAATCTATTCCGTCCTTTACCTAAATCGATCAGCAATAGATCACTATCCCCCTGATCTAAACGTAACTGTGGAGTCAAAGTAGTACTAACATCCCATACGGGCGCAAAGGCCGAAACTATCAAAGATAAAGGTGCGGTCATTTCCTTATTTTGGTCGTCTTGCTGCCACAAAGTGCGCATAGACAACGAATCCTTGCCCACTGGTATGGATATACCTAACTTGGGGCAAAGTTCCAGCGCAACGGCACGTACCGTGTCATATAGATTGGCATCTTCACCACGGTAGCCGGAAGCAGCCATCCAATTAGCTGACAGCTTAACATCGCTCAAACAATCAATACGTGCCGCTGCAATATTAGTGATGGCCTCGCCAATAGCCATACGACCAGAGGCTGGAGCATCAATAACGGCTATCGGGGTACGTTCACCTACCGCCATAGCCTCGCCTAAAGTACCGGTGTAGTTAGCCAAAGTCACAGCACAATCTGCTACGGGAATTTGCCATGGCCCAACCATTTGGTCACGGGCTACCAAACCGGTAACAGTGCGATCACCGATGGTAATCAAGAATGTTTTATCAGCTATAGTTGGTAAGTGCAACAGTCTGAAAGCAGCTTCGCGAATAGGTATACTTTGAGTATCAAATGCAATTTTGGGGCTATGATAGTGATGCACATCCTTAAGCGTACGCGGGGGGTTACCAAATAACAATGGCATTGGTAAATCAATAGGATTATTACTAAATTGAGCATCGCCTATCAGTAAATGCTCTTCACTAGTTGCCTCTCCTACTACGGTCCAGGGGCAACGTTCGCGTTCACATATACTGCGAAATTCATCTAAATATTCAATATCCAAAGCGATAACGTAACGCTCTTGAGATTCGTTACACCAAATTTCCAGTGGCGACATTCCAGAATCATCACTGGGAATAGCCCGTAGTTCCCCACGACAGCCGCGCTTAGAACCATAAGCCAATTCTGGCAAGGCATTGGATAACCCACCGGCTCCTACGTCATGGATAGATAATATGGGGTTATTTATGCCTAAAGCCCAGCAATGATCGATTACCTCTTGGCACCGGCGCTGCATTTCTGGATTTGCCCTTTGCACTGAGGCCAAATCTAAATTATAATCAGAAGTACCAGAAGTCATACTGGAAGCAGCCCCGCCACCCAGACCAATCCGCATCGCCGGCCCACCAAGTACTATGAGCGGACTACCGGGTATAAAGCGGCGTTTTTTAACATGTTCCGAACGTATATTACCCATGCCGCCCGCTAGCATTATGGGTTTATGATAACCACGTAACTCAGGACCATTAGGCCCAGGTATTTGCATGGCATAACTTCGAAAAAAACCACATAAATTGGGACGTCCAAATTCATTGTTAAATGCAGCAGCTCCAAGCGGTCCTTCCAACATAATATCCAAAGCCGAGGCCATACGTGGTGAGGCCCCTAAATCTTGTTCCCAAGGCTGAATAAAATCAGGAATATTTAGATTGGAAACCGCAAATCCAGCCAACCCTGCCTTAGTGCGTGCACCACGCCCAGTAGCTGCTTCATCACGAATTTCGCCACCAACTCCAGTTGCTGCCCCCGGCCATGGTGCTATGGCAGTTGGATGATTATGAGTTTCAACTTTTAATAAAATATGAATCGGTTCAATGCTTTCAGTATAAATTTTAGTTACTGGATCTGGTATAAGACGTTGTCCCTGTAAACCACGAATAACCGCTGCATTATCTGTGTAGGCAGATAATACCCCACCACTGTTACATTCGGTAGTATGGCGAATCATATTAAACAGGGTATAGGGTTGACGATACCCATCTATAATCCAGTCGGCATTAAAGATTTTATGTCTACAATGTTCGGAGTTAGCCTGTGCAAACATCATAAGTTCGACATCAGTTGGATTGCGGCCTAGTGTTTGAAAGCTTTCTTGTAAATATTCCAATTCTTCCATGGTTAGGGCTAAGCCCAAGGTCTGATTGACTGAGATTAGACCACCTAATCCAACGTTTAATACGTCAACTATTTCCATGGGTTTGGGAATAACATGACCAAACAAGGCCTCCGCATCTTGTAGATCATAAAAAACACTTTGCGTCATAGGATCATATAGCATAATAGCTGCTGAGCTTAGGGCATTTTCATCCAATTTAGTGTCAGATATTAAATAGTGGGCTAAACCCTGTTCCAAGGATCGAACTTTAGATAATCCACAGATATTGGCTATATCCGTAGCCTTAGAGGACCAAGCCGATCTAGTTCCTATGCGTGTGGTAACTAATAATAGGGTACCTGGAGGTGGTGGTGCCGCAGTTAGATTGGGAATTAGAGCCTTTAATAATTCTAGTTCGGTAGCTGTTAACGCTTGATCTAAATCTACTAGATATATTTGTTCAACTGCTATTTGAATAGGTATATTAACTTTTGCAGTAAGGTTATCTCGTAGTTTATTCAAACGAAAAGCCGAAAGTGCGGATGCACCGCGTAACACTAGCATTAATATTGCTCCTTAGCTTATTGCTGCTATACTATTATTGAGTATTTTGCCAAGATAACCTATGTTCCATATGCGCCATATAACAAATTAATCACCAAATAGCTATGCTTCTTGATGCAAAACATAGAGAAAAAAGATTATAAGAATCAATTTGATCCGGCTGCAAAACTTCGTACATCTAAGCGATCACGCAGCGCATCTCCCAATAAATTAACTGCAAATACTACCAAACTCATGGCTAGGCCAGGTACTATTACTAAATGTGGGGCTACCAACATATAACTAGCACCATCACGAATCATAGCGCCCCAGGAAGATTGAGGAGGTTGTACTCCTAGGCCTAGAAATGATAATCCAGCCTCGGCTACTACCACATGTGCAATTCCGAAGGTAGCCTGCACGATCAAAGGTGCGAAAGTCAAAGGCAATAAATGGTATAATAATATTGACCAATTGTTGCGTCCCAACGCAATAGCTGCCATTACATGTTCGCGTTCCCGCAATGATAAAACTTGGACTCGAATCAGCCTGGCATAGCCTACCCAACCCACTATAGACAAAGCAATAATCAGATTATCAATACCTGGTCCCATAATCCCGGCTAGAGCAATAGCTAATAAAATTCCAGGAAAAGCCAAGAAAATATCAATAACTCTCATTAATAATAAATCTACCCAACCTCCATATATTCCAGCTAAACCACCCAAGATAGCTCCACCGACTGCTGATACTGTAACCACTCCAGCTGCTACTATAAATGAGGTCCAGGCACCTACCACCATCCGTTCTAATACCGAGCGTCCCAAATCATCGTTGCCCAATATCGCATGCACATTAGGCGGATCTAAGATTGCTTCTAAGTTGATTGCATTAGGATTTAATGGTAACCATGGTCCAATGACTGCCACTGAAATCCACAACATCAATATAAACCAGGGTAGGTACAGACGCCAAAATTTAGCAGTCATAACAACAGTTGCTCCCTTAAAACTTCAGCCAAATTGAGATAAAACTACGGAACCTGCTGTCCCATTCGTAAACGACGATATCCAGATCTTGACTCCAGCAAATTATCGTTAGGACAATTTGCAGAATTAAGCAATACAAGATGGCTGTTGTTTATTAATACCTCGATAACTAGTTGCAATAATTCAAAACACAGGTCACCGCAACTAGTGCGTGTTGAAATACGTATTATCGTAACTACATATTTTATAGATGTAATGTGTACCAATAACCCAACGGATCAATATGCGCCTTTGGGCACCTAACTTAATACCCTTTATGATCGTTCCCATGTTCCAGCGTGGGAACGCATCCGGGGGCGCTCCAGCGTCCCCATAAAACCATCTTCTAAGTATCCATATACCGAAAGAGTGGAAACAAACTTCATGGGTATGAAGCTAGGTATCGATAAACCCCTTGCCCATCTAGCTTATTTGGTACATATTACAGCTACATACTATATAGTTGCGATAATACATATGTCGACACTCTCTAGTGGTTTGCTTCTGCCAGCATGTACATGATTATGCTGTTAACGCTCCAGCAGGCTAAAAACTCACAAAACTATATGCCAAACAGCGACATATCAACTTAGGTACTGGAGCGCAGTAAAGATTAAATTAACATAAGGTGTAGCATGTGCAAACAAAACTAGGAACTGGAGCTGCATTTCTGCACTGCGGCATTGAAATAGTTAATGCTAACTGCGTACGTTCTGTGCGGCATGCAAGCTAGTTAGCACCCCCATTGACAAATATCCAAGGACGTTTACGCTCCGCTTAGTTTATATGTGGATTTAATTCTCCAGAACTATAGCGCTTGGTCATACCCTCTAAACTAATGGCCTGTATTTTTGAGGCTTGCCCGGCAGCCCCAAAGGCCTCGTATCGGCTCTTACAAATACCACGCATGGCCTTGGTTGCAGCAGTAAAGTATTTGCGAGGATCGAAATTTTTGGTATCTTCAGCTAAATGTTTACGAATAGCGCCGGTTGATGCCATACGCAGATCAGTATCAATATTGACTTTGCGCACTCCATGCTTAATACCTTCTACGATCTCCTCCACTGGTACCCCATAGGTCTCGCCCATGGTACCGCCATACTGATTAATAATGGCAAGCCAATCTTGGGGTACTGAGGATGAACCATGCATGACCAAATGGGTATTTGGAATGCGCGCATGGATCTCCTTAATTCTTTGAATTGCTAAAATATCACCGGTTGGGGGACGCGTGAACTTGTAAGCACCATGGGAAGTGCCGATGGCGATGGCTAGGGCATCAACACAGGTTTTTTTAACAAAATCAGCAGCCTCTTCTGGATCCGTAAGCAATTGACTGTGATCCAACACTCCATCAGCCCCAATGCCGTCTTCCTTACCGGCGGTGCCAGTCTCCAAGGATCCTAAGCAACCAAGTTCCCCTTCCACTGATACACCACAGGCATGTGATATTTCAACTACTTTTTTGGTGACTTCGACGTTGTAATCATAGCTAGTTGGGGTTTTCCCATCTTCACCCAATGATCCGTCCATCATTACCGAGCTAAAACCAAGTTGGATGGAACGTTGACATACAGCTGGTGAGGTACCATGATCTTGATGCATACACACTGGAATACGCGGCCATTCTTCGATTGCAGCTAGAATTAGATGCCGTAAAAATGGGGCGCCGGCGTATTTGCGAGCTCCAGCTGAGGCTTGCACTATAACCGGAGCATCGGTTTCGGCAGCTGCCTCCATGATGGCCCGCATTTGTTCCAAATTGTTAACGTTGAAAGCTGGCACGCCATAGCCATATTCAGCAGCATGGTCAAGTAATTGGCGCATAGAGATTAAAGCCATAAACTTTGGTCCTCTGATGGTAAAAATGGTAAAAATGAATTCATTCGATTATGATATCACACTTTGATCTACATTAAGAATGGCCTAATAATCTATTCAGAACGCCGCCAGGGACATTCCT
This sequence comes from Achromatium sp. WMS2, assembly GCA_001276605.1. Classification (GTDB taxonomy): domain Bacteria; phylum Pseudomonadota; class Gammaproteobacteria; order Chromatiales; family Chromatiaceae; genus WMS2. The sequence goes on along the minus strand of JXSN01000011.1, from coordinate 9,211 downwards.
GCGTTCCTACAAGAACATAACCCTAATATTATTAGGTGTCAACACGCACTCATATATTGAAAAGTTATTTGTAATAACACGTGATTTTAGGTGGATTATTCAGAATTAATTGGTAAAATTAATGCGTGGGCACGAGATCTTGGATTACAGCAGGTAGGTATCAGTAGCGTTGATCAGGTCCAGGCACAGTTGGTTGAAGAACGTTTGCGTGCATGGTTGCAACGGGGTTGGCATGGAGATATGGATTTCATGGCACGCCATGGCCAAATGCGGACGCGTCCAGACGAATTGTTGCCAGGAACATTGAGGATAATTTCGGTACGCTTGGATTATTTACCAATGTCGAGTTTTGAATTATTGGCTAAACTTGCTAATCCGGAGGTTGGGTACATTGCATGTTATGCTATGGGGCGTGATTATCATAGATTAATGCGCCGCCGTTTGGAACAGTTGGCGCAGCTAATTGTTACTGAAGTGGGTCCATTTGCTTATCGGGCCTATGTGGATTCGGCACCTGTGATGGAAAAACCACTTGCGGAGCAAGCTGGACTGGGTTGGATTGGCAAACATACTAATCTGGTAAATTGTAAGGCCGGGTCTTGGTTTTTTTTAGGTGAATTGTACGTAAATTTGCCGCTGCCAAGTTCCGAACCAGCAGTTGGCCACTGCGGACGTTGTCAGGCTTGTATAAAATCTTGTCCCACGGGCGCCATTGTTGCTCCATATAAGTTGGATGCAAGGCGTTGTATTGCCTACCTTACTATAGAGGCACCTGGGTGTATTCCTGAGTTGCTACGTCCTTTGATTGGCAATAGGATTTTCGGTTGTGATGATTGCCAATTGGTTTGTCCATGGAATCATTTTGCACAAATTACCCAGGAACCGGATTTTTTGCCACGTAAATATTTGCAATCTCCTCAATTGGTAGATTTATTTGCGTGGTCGGAGTCTGAGTTTTTACGCAAAATGGAAGGTTCTAGCATCCGGCGCTTGGGATGGCAGCGGTGGTTGCGGAATATCGCTGTAGCGTTGGGTAATGCTCCGGCAAATGCTAGCATTGTCGCGGCTTTGCGAACTAGGGCCGATCATCCTAGTGAGTTGGTACGAGAACATGTACATTGGGCTTTGGAGCAACAGACCGTAGCCCGTAGGTATGATTAGCCTCAGCGTAAGCGTACGCATGGTTTTATTATCCGATGCGGACAATTTAAACGTTCTCATTACCAATGGTTCGGACAGTGTTACCTATCAATAGCCTCGTAATTGCATATACGATCAAAATCAGGGCGTAATTTTATTATACTGAAGTCCAAACCACTGGAAGTAAAAAATCACAATGAAATCAAATATTCCTTGAGCAACGCACCGGAAAAATACTCTGTTGCTGAATTTGGCCAAGATGCAGGCACAACGCTACTGGATCGAGAGATCTTTTGAAGATGCTAAGTCTGAATGTGGCATGGCTGAGTATCAGGTAAGAAAATGGCAGGGTTGGCAGCATCACATGGCTCTCGTGCTAATGACAATGCTTTTCATGCTTGAAGAGCGCATTTACAACGAAGTTGAAACACCCTTGCTTAATCGCTTGGACATTCAGCAAATTCTCGTATCCACGCTGCCTAGGTGCAGTCTGGATCTTGATGAGATTATATTGCAGATGGAAAAACATCATAAAAACGCGAATATGCTTCAAGATCAGCGACTAAATTAAAAGGCGCTTCAGGTCGTAACTTCGAAAGCGGATATAATATAATTAATAGGTGATATTTTAATCTGACAAAGCAGAACTAATCGATTATAATCATATTCACCGTCCGCAAAGCCCTGCGCGAAAAAATAAGCAAACGGTGAAATATGATTATGTTAACTTTTTTTCTTAACCTAATTTAATATGCTGGAACGTGTTTTAAACAGCCAAATGCCCGTCCTATATTAATCCGCATGTAATGCAGCATAGTGACGAGCAAGTATTTGTCACGGTAACCGCATTGGTATAAATAATCTGTCTTCGCCGCGCTGCACCAGTATTGCCACTGTGCGTGCGTCTTTAGTATCTGCTATTTGTTGGTACAGTTGTTTAGCGCCGTTGCGTATTTCGGTACCATCGAACATTAGGATTATATCGCCAGGTTCTAAACCAGCATCTTTTGCACTTCCACGTGTAACATCCTCTACCATAACGCCACGACCGTGCTCTATGCTTGAGGTTCTGCTTTCTTGTCTAGTTAGATCCCTTATTACCAGGCCTAATCTACGATTGAGCATAGTTTCGCCATTGCGGTCCTTGCCAATACCTGGCTTCTCGTTAGTATTAGCATCGTCTGCATCGGGAAGTGCTCCGATGGTGACATTGACATCTATTTCTTTGCCATTGCGCAAAACATGCAAAACTGCAACTTTATTTATTGGGCTAGTTCCAACTAATGGCGGCAATGTAGATGATGTTGCAATATCTTTCCCATTGTAGGATAAAATCACGTCTCCGATTTTAATCCCGGCACGCACTGCTGGACTATTATTCACTAAGCCAGCCACTAATGCGCCGCGGGGAATGTTTATGCCAAAGGTTTGAGCTAAATCTTTACTTACATCTTGGATTATAACACCTAGCCATCCACGCTCCACGCGGCCATGCTGCTTTAGTTGCTCAGCCACATCTTTGGCTAGTCTGATTGGTACAGCAAAGGATAGGCCCATAAATCCACCGGTACGGCTATAAATTTGCGAATTTATACCTACTACTTTGCCGTGTAAATCAATTAAGGGACCGCCTGAATTGCCAGGATTGATTGCGACGTCAGTTTGGATAAACGGTACGTAGCTTTCGCTGGGCAAATTACGATTTAAGGCGCTGACTATACCCTGGGTAACAGAGTTGTCAAAACCAAATGGCGAGCCAATAGCTAGTACCCAATCACCAACCTCTAAGCTGTCGCTATCACCAATGTCAAGCACTGGGGCATTTTGGATATCTATTTTGATTAAGGCTGTATCGCTGCGTTGGTCACTACCTATGATTCTAGCCTCAAATTCACGTCTATCATTAGTGCGTACTAGTATCTCATCAGCTTCATTGACTACATGGTAATTGGTCAAAATGTAGCCATCAGGTGTTATAAAGAATCCAGATCCTAAGGATTTACTGTGCAATCCTTGTTCCTGAAGGTATCCACCCTGGTCACCAAAAAAGCGTTGGAGTAGATCATTGAACGGACTGTCCTCCGGGATACCAGGCATCCTGCCACCTTGCGATTTGCGCCCCATGTCTCCGCCTTGACGTGTACTAATATTAACCACGGCAGGACCGCATTTTTTTACTAAAGCGGCAAAATCTGGCATTTCAAGTGCCATAGCAACGGTGCTGATACTCCACAGCACTAAGGTGAACCAGGTAATAACATATCTCTTCATATTGCAGTCTCCTCAGGTTGTTGATTGACGATAGTCAATAAAAATACTATCGCTGATATTTGTAGCTATTGGTCCGCATGGGTAAAAACATTGCGGTGCTTAACCCGTCCCGTAGATCATGCCTAAACAGGTGGCTGCCATTTAGCACTAAAACTTGAACCATTAGCTGTATTTTGCTCTAAACTTTGGTGTAAAACTAGCTGGCCCTGAAACATAGAATGGGATTTGTATCTAATCCAGCTAAAGCTCAATATTATTCCCAACAGACCACCCAGTCCGCTGGTAAGTTCCATGTCTAGGCTAGCATGATTTCCTAGCCATTGGCCAGCTGCTATGCCGCAAATTATTCCCAATACGGGCAAGCCGTAGCATAGGACGATTATCTGTAATAGCCTTTTCTCGTTAATTCCGATATTTACCCGATCACCAATCTTGGCGCCTATAGTGTTAGGAAGGTTCAATTTGGTTTCGCCATCATTGGCTATTAGTAGCTTGTGCATGCTACAACCGCTGTTGCCATCGGTGCAGCGTTCGCATCCATTTGGGGTTGCTGTGGTGATCAATGCCAAGTTGTCCACAGTACCTATTATAAGCCCTGTTCTGTATATCATGGTTCGGCATCTACAAGTTGCAGTGCTAAACTGTCTACCACATTGCGCAACCTGTTTTTCGCTATCGTACCAACGGCAATTATTTTGTATCCCGATCGATATTCTTGCCAAATGTTGAGGGTTCCACGTTGTTTATGGCCACGCCGGTTGTCGTTCGTGCCTGATTCTAGATATACTGAGGTTTGGGTAACGTTATCAAAAAACAGTAATCTTTTGATTGGTGGAGTACCTGAGCTAGTCTGTTTGACATTTAAAGTTTCCATGGCTTCAGGATCAATATGCGTATGGTTATTTGCATACCAAAAAATTGATTTCATATTGTCTTTGGATCTGGCATCCCCAAACATTACTGGACAAGATATGCCTTGGTTGCTTGTTAGTGAGCGTAGCATGGATTTGGCTGAGCCAGTGCCATCAGTTGGTATTGCAGTGGTGAAGTCCACTGAATATGGTGTTTTGAGATTTAAATCTGCTATGTCGCTTCGTGCGTATCTTAAAAGTGGAGTATAGGAGTTAATATGTTGTATATATGCCAAATCTGGTAGCACTTTGGTAAAAGGAACTATTCTGTTTACGAGATTGTTATTTACAGATAATACTGGTTTACTTTGCAATGCTATTCCAGAAAAACCAGCTTGACCAGAAATATTCATGAATTGTGGATAATCAGTAATCTCTGTATTGTCTATTATCTGCAACTGATGATGGGTGGCTACTAACAGGTCTAGTTTGGAAGCCTGCTCTGATTCTTGATTGGGTACGTGGTATGCAACCGGCAATATTTGTTCTGTCGACACAGGCGCCAAGTTTTCTACGCCTGTGGTATGAGGATTGTTGTTGGAATACCAGTCGGTATGTAACCACACCATAATACTAATTGCCAATGCAGGTAATATTCCTACCCAGGCCCCACGGCTCTGCAAGTTAGGCCATGCATATCTAATGTTGGCAAATAATGCGGATAGCCTGCTGGTGACAGTTGCACAGCTTTTATTTATACTAGTTAGCAAATTAAACTTAGGTGTTAACTTTAATTGTTCATGGTTATAAACAAAACCTAGTTCATTACGAACTTTATCTGCTATATCCACGGCGCGGAAATTGAGTGGTTCTTTACGCATGATCTGGCCAATTAGGTTGTAACGCATCCATAATTTGCGCAGTTCAGGGTCGTTATCTAGGGAATTTAGCAGTTGTGTTAAATCGTCTGCAACTATGACTCCATCAACTAAATCTGATAGTTGATATTTGCGCTGCTGAATATCCAGCCGTATTTTAGAATATTTATTCCCGCAATAAGGGTTTGAGATAGGCATCAATAGTTTCTCGAGCGCGAAAAATGCGGGAGCGCACTGTTCCAACAGGGCACGACATCGCCCGTGCAATATCTTCATAGCTCATGCCCTCCAATTCACGTAAAGTTATAGCTACCCGCAATTCTTCTGATAGTGACTGTAACGCTTTATTTATCGTGGCAGCAATTTCATCCGAGAGCAACTCGTGCTCTGGGGTAGCATAGTCTTGCAATTTGGGACTAAGATTTTTGGGTTCAGCTAATATGGCATCTATGCTTTCCATATTTGACCTTTTAATTTGCGCTATTATAGCATTCTTGGCTGTGTTAACCGCAATACGATATAGCCACGTGTAAAAGGCGCTGTCACCGCGAAAGCCCGGTAGCGATTTGTATGCTTTGATAAAAACCTCTTGGGTTACATCTATAGCTTCATGTTGATCGCGTATGATGCTGGTTACTAAGCGCAAAATTTTCTGTTGGTGCCGCAATACAAGAAGATCAAAGGCCCTATTGTCTCCTTTTTTAGCGCGTTCCACCAGGGTCTCATCAGTGTCCGGCATTATATGACTCCGGCCCCTGGAATTCCAATTTTACAGGAGGTCCATCATATTCGGCATATCCCGTTGCGACATATTTGGACTTTAAGACCGTGTAATAGTTCACGACGCTTGACAGCCATAAACTGTTGGCAAGTATTTTTTGGGCCAGGTAAATGTTCACTTCCTACCACCAAAAACTGCGTTAATTTTGTGACCTTTAAAGTTAACCCATATTGTACAGCTCTAGGTAAAAAATTATAATCCATAAAATTATATGGTTTCCTTTTGGCAAATCCAAGAGTTTTAATTTATAATCTAACAGGCGGTGTTTATTTTGGTAACCTCTTCCATTGCTTGCTGTGTGAATGTGCTGAAAAAAATTGCGATATATCTTAAATACATTGTTCAGTACAGAAAAGGTACGCGATGCATACCCTAACTGGCTGCTCCACACTCTCCGCATCAAAAATATTTTCAGTTGGTAGGGTGCAATAACCAACGGGCATTGCACCATTTGGGATTTACTCATCCCTGGCTTCTGGATTCCGGCAATCCATGCCGGAATGACGGAATATAGTACAGAAAAGGTACGCGATGCATACCCTACCTGGCTGCTCCACACCCTCCGCATCAAAAATATTTTCAGTTGGTAGGGTGCAATAACCAACGGGCATTGCACCATTTGGGATTTACTCATCCCTGGCTTCTGGATTCCGGCAATCCATGCCGGAATGACGGAATATAATACAGAAAAGGTACGCGATGCATACCCTACCTGGCTGGCTGCTCCACACTCTCCGCATCAAAAATATTTTCAGTTGGTAGGGTGCAATAACCAACGGGCATTGCACCATTTGGGATTTACTCATCCCTGGCTTCTGGATTCCGGCAATCCATGCCGGAATGACGGAATATAGTACAGAAAAGGTACGCGATGCATACCCTACCTGGCTACCTGGCTACCTGGCTACCTGGCTGTCGCGAGATAAAGACTAGAAGTAGAACTTAAGCTTAGGTATAATAATGAGTTCATTTAATATACATGAGAGGTACATTGGTATGTTAATCAAACGCATTTATTACTTGGTGCTGGCGCTAGTGCTCGTTGGAAGTTTGAGCATTTGGGTGTCGCCCAACATGGCTAGAACTTGGGGGGAATCTTTTCAACAATGGTCCGGTACGGCCGATCCCGTATATGCCAATAATTCCCGAGGTGGCGTGCGTTGGGCACCACCTGCACCAGGAGCGGTACTCGGTGCGGAACAGCGGCGCTTTGGTACTGAGTTTAAGATAGCGGTTACGGTGGGAATCAATGCCTACCCAGAGCTTAGCGGTTTGCGGCCGTTGAACTATGCCCGGGCCGATGCCGAGGCTTTAGCGGCTGCTCTTAGGGGTGCTGGCTATATGGTGCGAGTGTTGGTAGATGGCAATGCCACTAAAGGGACGATTTTAAATACTCTGCGGGATATTAATAGATCTTTAGATCCTAATGAGGGTACGGTGGTATTTGCATTTTCCGGACATGGGTTTCAAGATAGTGCCAAGCGTAATTATTTAGCTACCTACGAGGCATCGGTAAATGATATTCAAACTACCGGGTTGGCCCTAGATACTGTAGAAAACCTGTTGGCTACTAGCGGCGCCCCACGGCGCATGTTGTTCATTGATGCGTGTCGGAATGATCCGGCGCCTAACAAGGGTAGTTTGGGGGTAGCAGCAAGTTTTGCCCAGCAAGGTTTGTTTGCTGGGTCGGAAGGTACCCAAATTTTGTTTTCTACCAAAGCCGGAGATTTTAGTTGGGAACGTCCGGAATTGGGACATGGGGTTTTTACCCATTTTTTGGTGGAGGGGATTAAGGGTCAAGCCGCCGATGCGCAGGGATTGGTAACTTTCCGGGGGCTGGCTGATTATGTGCAAGCACAAGTTCATAGGTGGGGGTTTGAGTATGGTAATTTACAGCGGCCGTATGTGGCTGGGGAGAGTAGTGGTTGGTTTTTAGTGGCGCAAACTACGCCCCCGGTTTTACCAGCAGTGCCGCCGGTGGTCCCAGCTCCGGTAGTTACCCAGGTTCCAGTAGTTACACCACCGCCGCCCCCGGCTGCTAGATTGGCCTTTGAACCGGAGATGGTCTCCATTCCAGCGGGTAGTTTTATGATGGGTTCGCCACAGTCGGAGGTGGGACGGTTTGATGATGAAGGTCCGCAGCATCGGGTGACAGTTAAAGCCTTTCAGATGGCTAAATATGAAACTACCTTTGCTGAATACGACGCCTTTTGTGAGGCCACGGGACGCAAGAAACCAAGTGATCAGGGTTGGGGTCGGGGTAATAGACCAGTTATTAATGTAACTTGGGATGATGCGGTAGCCTATGCTAAATGGTTATCGCAACAAACTGGTAAGGATTATCGGTTGCCGACTGAGGCGCAGTGGGAATATGCATCGCGAGCAGGTTCCACTAGTCGTTATTTCTTTGGTGATGATGCCAATAGGTTGGGGGATTATGCCTGGTATTATGATAATTCTAATAGTAAAACGCATCCGGTAGGGGAAAAACTGCCTAATGCCTGGGGATTATACGATGTACATGGGAATGTGCGGGAATGGTGTCAGGATCGTTGGCATGCTAACTATAATGGTGCTCCTACCGATGGCTCTGCCTGGGAAAGTGGGAATAGTACAAATAGAGTATTGCGGGGCGGCTGTTGGCGCAGCTTCGACCTCAACTGTCGCACAGCGTATCGCAACTTCAACGAGCATTACTTCTCCGGCAACTATTGGGGTTTCCGCGTTGCTTGCTTTTTGGGCTAGAACTGTGTATGTCTTTGTGCTTTTAGTCTTTTACCCTTGCCGTTGACTTTGCCGTTGCCGCTGACGTTTTAACTCGTTTTCGGGCCGTTTAGGCCCGAAAACCGCATTTTTTGAAATCCAGGATCGTAGGGCGGGAGAAACGCAGCTAGGTAGGGTACGCATCGCGTACCTTTCCATGATGCAGCGTACCTTTCCATGATGCAGACAATAACTAAATGATCCGCTATGTCGTATTTTCGTCGTTGCTATATTCCAGGTGGTTCTGATTTTTTCACTGTTGTGATTGAACAGCTTAAAAAGGTACGCGATGCGTACCCTACCGGGCTGAACAGCTTAAAAAGGTACGCGATGCGTACCCTACCGGGCTTCTGGATTCCGGCAATCCATGCCGGAATGACGGGGTGAGGGCCATTTTTACCCGTAGGGCGGGAGAAACGCAGTGAATCCCGCCAAATATAGATTTACACCACCTGCATAGACCTCACCCCCTGCCCCCTCTCCATTGATGGAGAGGGGGTTAAAGATACCAGGGATGGTAACACAAC
>JXSN01000002.1 GCA_001276605.1 Achromatium sp. WMS2 | reverse complement strand
AGGAATGCTATCAATAATTTCTGGATTGGCCTACACTGGTGGCCCCAAACCAATTGCATACGGATGGTCAGGAGAGCTATTCGTATTCCTATTCTTTGGACTGGGTGGAGTCTTAAAAAATATTAAGGTTAACCATAAAGCAAAAGGTAGTGCCGACAATGGTAGTATCGGTAGATGACCGTACCAAACACCTACCATTAATAACGGAAAGGGAGCAAGCAGAAAGACAGCATACACAATTTGAGTCGCAAATTGCCCAATTTGGATGGCAAGGGTTTTTTTACCAACTTTACTGTCGCTGACAATATCCCTGTAATTGTTAACCGTCAATACTGCCGCCGCCAGCAGTCCCAAGGCTGCACCTACAATTATAGCCGTCCAGGATACGTGATTAGTGCTCAAATAGTAACTACCTACAACCGCACCCACTCCGAAGAATAGGAATACGAATAGCTCTCCTGACCATCCGTATGCAATTGGTTTGGGGCCACCAGTGTAGGCCAATCCAGAAATTATTGATAGCATTCCTAGAATAAATATGAATAATCCACCCAACCAAATTAGATAACACCCGATTACTAAAGCTAGACCAAAAGCTAAGTAGGCGGCATTACGTACTTGCGTGCTAGTTAACCACCCCATGGCAGTAACGCGCGCTGGTCCTTGACGGTCGGGCCGATCGATGCCACGTTCAAAATCTTTGGCATCATTATGTAAATTGGTCCCTATTTGAATTAGGATCGCGGCCATACCGGCGGCAAATGCTGCGATCCATGCGATTCGTCCTTGCTCCTGCCAAGCCAGACTGGTACCTACTAGCACCGGGATCCAAGATAAACTCAATGTTTTTGGACGAATAGCTAACCACCATACAGTAAACATGGGTGGCTTAGTTACAAGTATTGCATTGCTCATAATTATGGCCGGCGCTTAAATTTATCAAAATCCGGAGTGCGTTTTTCCAAAAAGGCATTGCGTCCTTCTTGCCCCTCCGGAGTCATGTAAAATAACGCAGTGGCATTGCCAGCTAATTCCTGTAAACCTGCCAATCCATCACTATCAGCGTTAAATGCTGCTTTTAATACTCTCAATGCCATGGGACTCAAAGTCAGAATCTGGCGACACCATTCCACAGTTTCACGTTCAAGCTGCTCCAATGGCACTACTTTATTAACTAATCCCATATTCAATGCCTCTGTGGCATCATATTGTCGACATAAAAACCAAATTTCTTTGGCCTTTTTGATACCTACAGCTCGTGATAATAAACCAGCTCCCATCCCGCCATCAAAGCTTCCTACACGCGGTCCGGTTTGACCAAAGCGTGCATTATCAGCGGCAATAGTTAGATCACACACCAGGTGTAAAATATGACCTCCACCTATTGCATAGCCTGCAACCATGGCAATTACTGGTTTTGGCAAAGTTCTAATTTGGCGTTGCAATTCCAGCACATTGAGAAACTCAGAGCCTTGAGAGTCCTTATATCCACCTTCGCCGCGGACCCTTTGATCGCCACCGGAACAAAAGGCCAAATCTCCTGCGCCCGTTAAAATAATTACCCCAATTTTAGGGTCTAGATGCGCGTGCCTAAATGCGCTAATTAGCTCATTAACCGTTTCCGGTCGAAAGGCATTGCGCACTTCCGGGCGATTAATAGTAATCTTGGCAATTCCACTATCTTGGTGATATAAAATATCTTCAAACTTCAATGCTGCAATTGATAGCCACGACATAAAGTAGACTTCCAGGTTTGTTATTATTATTTAAACATGGTAAATGTTCTTGTGCTACATTTTATATTCTATATTTACAACTAATTGTACTCTATTTGATATAAAATTATAAATAACCATAAATTAGGTGATATAAGTGCGATCATTTACCAATGTATGGGATCATTAGAGCCATCCTGCCAATATGAATCTTCAGATCCCGTATCATTTTGGGTATCGGTTCTAGGTGGGGTTGGCTCAGAATCACGACGACTTTGCTCCCTTGGTATATTACCCGTGGGCGGTTCTGGTACCGATGAATTCTGATTTACATCATCGAAGGTTATATAGCCACCTTCCCTCCCTGAATTTCTTGCTGAATTTGATCTAGATGCTTGAGCCTCTCTCGCACGCTGCATTCTGGCTTCTTTGTCCCGTCTTTCTTGAGCTTCTCGGGCCGCCCGGCGGCGCGCTTGTTCCTCAGCTTGTAATTTGTTTTCCAGTTGCGTGATTTGAGATCTAAAACTATCTAATTGCGAATTATATGGATCTATGCCACTAGCTCTACCTAAAAGCGCTGCTGCCGATTTAACATTTTTATTGCTTAAACGTCTACTTATCAATTCAAAATAGGCCTCAGCAATGCGCCGCCGTCCGTCAGCCTCAATCTCAGACTTAGACCGCTGTTTTCCACTCCAATTAATTTTATCCTCAGGACCTAGGTTATTTACTATATTCATCAAAGTATCTAAGGCATTGCCCTTGGAATCTATACTCAAATGTTTGCTTTCCAGGTAACCAATAAATGTGGACTCATTGACCAAAGGTTGTGGTGGCGGCGGCACGATTACTGACCCTGGTTCTGGTTTGAGGTCTGGCTTGGAAATAACCAGTGGTACAGGAGGTTGTTGTGTTGATGTTGATATGACAACGGGCTTGGGCTTAGAGGCGGAACGTAGCGCTGGTTGCCTAGATTCACTACTACCATTATCTGGTTTATTAATAATTACAGGAGTATCCGCAAAATAACCGGCTATCCAACCATTCGCTTTGGCGATAAAAATTGCAGCATTAGCTACAGCTAACAATATCACCATTAACAATAGCAGGCGGGTCTTGGATCTGGGTTTAGGGCGTAGTACTCTGGTTTTATCTAAATCAACTGGGGATGGCTTGTGAACATCTTCCTGGATTTTTGGGTTAATATTTTCCGGTTTAATCTCGTTGAATCCAGGCAGTATGGTACTACCAATGGGGGTATCTGGCCCTACATAAAGGCCGCGTGACTCATCGATTAGAACCATGTTTTGTAGACGTTCTCTAATCGCTGCGGCACTTTGGGGCCGCTGCTTTGGATCTAACTGCACACAGTCCATAATCAATGCCCCAAAATCAGCACTGACATTAGGTACTAAATCCCTGATGTCAGCCAAAGGCGATGCTAATTCTATACTTTTACGTAAAGTAGCAGTAAATGGCGTCGTGCCTGTTAATAAAGCATACACACAAACACCTAAACTATAGCAATCAGTAGCTGGTGTAATGTCGCCATATTCACTGCTAAGTTGCTCAGGAGCTGCAAAATTTGGACTTCCACAGCCTAAACTCGTAGATGCATTACCACCACAGCTAGTTGTAGAACATTTCTTGGCTAAACCAAAATCTAGGAGTTTGACATTATCGATTTTTCCATCCACCAAGAATATATTATTTGGATTTAAATCCCTATGCACTATCGGATTTTCTAAAGAATGTAAAAACTCCAAAGGTTCCAGTAAATTATTGAATAGACCTATAGCTTGTTGTGGTATCAGCTTTTTAATAAACGCCATCCTAAGATCTGGTGTAGATGTTAATCCTCCCATGTATTTAGCCAAGGTTAACCCGTATAAGCGTTCCATAACCATATATGCAGTATTGTTCTCCTGAAATACGGTTTTTACATCTACTATACGTGGATGTTTGGAAATAACCAATAATCTAGCCTCTTCTAGGAAGCGAGCTTTCCATTCATCGAAAGACTGTTTGGTTTCCGCATGAGGAAGCACGGTAAAGGTACCACTAATTCGCATGGCTAATTTGTTGTTAGTATACGGAAAATACTCTTTTATTGCAACATTATAGTTTATTCCTATGTCTAAGGCTGAATAAACAACACCGAAGCCGCCGGGCTGCCCTATGGGACAACCGATTAAATAGTGGTCATGAAATAATTTAGTAAACGGTTTCAGCAGGTTGGCATCGATAGTATCACTATTTGTATGGCCACAATTGCTACATGCTGCGCTTTTATTGCTTAAGATTTCAAAACAATTATGGCAACGTACCTTAATATTCGCTTGAGAAGACATGGCATAATTTCACATGGAGTTATATTTTTATGGATAAATTTAAAGCCTACAATAATCTTGTCACAATCAAAGAATAGCGCATAGTGCTTGAATATTCAAATTAGCAGCCTTGGAGCATCGACTACATAAAAATATTCCCAATAACCACCTGTTATATCTTTGAGTTCAGGCAATAATCCTGAAACAGGCCCCGCTTCTCCAGGGAAAATATTTTCTACCATTATAAACAGTTGTCCCAAACCAGCCTCACGCCGCCAATTCAAATCCACAGGGTTTTGTGCGTGACCGCAATGGGCACAGGATATCACAGTATCCGCAGCTGGTTTTTCCCAAATATCTAACGTCGCCCGCCATTGTAAAAAACGCTTCCGACATTTAAGGCAACACGGTCCTTTGGTATTGCTACCGTAGCATAGGCGTGGGTAGGGCCATGGTCCGGCGATGCGCACGTGACAGAATGGTTTACCAGCGGTATTAGGTTCTAACTCTACATAGGGTGAACACCCCATAAAAGTTATCCATTGCAAAAATTTATTCCCGACTAAAAACTGTGAAGTACTCACCTCATGCAATGGTAGGCCAATGAAATTAAGCTCTTGCAGTTTGATTATTATAGGCTGTGGATCAATGATGGTACCAGATATTCCACGCAGCCCAAAAACCAGACTTCCAGCCTTATAAGCTAAAGAATTGGTTGGCAATTTATTATCCAATTTAAGGGGTATAGTCCAAGGTTAACCAAAAACTGCGGCCAGATGCGGGAAAATATGCAGGTGCATTTGCGAATATAGTTGGATCAAAACCAATTGCTCCTGTTGCATTGTATTTGTGATCTAGCACATTATTGATCTTTCCTGATATAGACCATGGTCCAAATTGATAGCGCATGGCAATATCCACAATTTCATAACTGGGTAGGGTATTAAAATTATTCGCAAAGTCGCCACCTAATGCCCTGGCGCCCAGCCAGTGTCCTGTAACTCTAATCCCCCAGCCGCTAATATCAGCATAATCCACAAATAACCGCCCACTATGCTTTGGTACTAAGGGTATGTCATTGCCTTCAAATGGGCCGGCCGTGATGCGACTAGAAGTATACGTGTAATCTCCACCTAAAGACCATAATCTATTGAGTGCCCAGTTTGCTTCTATGATTCCACCATAACGCTCTGTATCTGGCAGATTTATGTTAAACCAGGTACTGGAATCAAAGCTTATTTCGTTATGTAACCTTAAGGCATACATCAAAGCTTGCAGTTTAATATCCCCAGTATGGTAGATAGCACCGAATTCATACGAATCCCCGGTCTGATTTTTCAAGCCCACCGGTTGGGTAAACAGTACGTTAGTGTGTTCGTCAACTGTAGCAAAGCGATAATTTTGGTCCCAACGTGCAAACAACCGCCAATTTAGCATGGGATCATATTCTAGACCTAAAGATGCTACAGTTATACCGTCATCCAGATCATAATGAGTGCCACCGTTTTCAATGCTGTTACGTATTTCAGCCCGTCTCAATCCAACATTAAGCCTTAAATCAGTGGTAAGTGCAGTATTTAAATGAGCATACACTGAATAGGTATCTTGAACTTCATTTTGTAAACCTCGGTTACTGGCGAACTCGTAGTCGGTGGTTTCATAATCAGCTCCAACAATCAATTGGGCATCAGTTAGGAATATATCTATAGGCCCTGTAATACGTGGATTAAAGCCTAAAATTTTCCGTTTTTGGGCAAAGCGACTGGTCCAACCACGTCCACTCATTTGAAAATGTCCATTATTCTCACGATAGTTTACTTCACCGGCTAATTTCCAGTTAGTATTTACGTTATGTTGTAACCCAATTTGGGCAATTGAAGTTTCAATATCGCTAAAATCTCCCTGGTAAGCTGCCACAGATTGCAATCTATTTGCTGCCAATTCGCTCTGAAATAGTGACCCGGGTAACTGGCTATCATCCTGTTTATGCTGTAACCTAAAAAAAACATTCCCCCCATGATATTGATGATCTAAACGTAATCCTACATTATCACGCTTTGCCAAGGTCCGATCTCGCTCCTGGCTTCCACTTTGTCTGCTAACTTGAAGCTGATAATTAGTTCTAGCAGCTAATTGTCCCGTAATCTGGGCATTTGCCTCGTAATTTCCAAAACTACCACCTCCAATTCTGGCTTTTACTCCAGATTGATCCGGAATTTTAGTAATAATATTGATTACACCTCCAACCGCTTGATTTCCAAACAGTGTTCCAGCACTGCCTTGGATAATTTCAACGCGTTCTACAGTAGCCATGTCTATTTCACTTAAATCTGGTGGTGCTAAATCACTACTATTATTTAGTCTTCTGCCATCTACCAGTATTAGAGTGTTAGAACCAGCTGTAGCCCCAAAACCACGCATATCAACAACGGCCTTAGCAGTATCACCGGACTCACTACGTATATTTAAGCCGGCCTGTCCTTGCAACAATTCACCCAAATTTTTAGCCCCGCTATCAACTATCTCTGTCTGCTCTATCACAACAATGCTAGCTGTTGGGTTGGGTACTGCAATTTCCACTTGCCCGGAATTGATTATTATAGGGGCCTGGTCTGCCCAAACCAGGTGTGTGTGGTCTAAATCAGTAAGTACTAGCAATATTAAGATTTGTAATATTTTAAAAAATCGGCGGTTATGTTGAAAAAAATATCCGTACTCCACCCTTCATATTTCCTATAGTATGTTAATATTTTGGTCTATATTTAGGTAAAATTAATAGTTACATCACCAGGATTCAATGATAGCAATTTTATTACGTTAAAATCTACTATACAAAATAGCAATGAATATCGATCAAATATTAGGAAAATTAAATAAAGCTCAAAATCAAGCTGTAACCGCGCCGCTAGGTAATTTGCTGATATTAGCAGGCGCGGGAAGCGGGAAAACTAGGGTCTTAGTACATCGCATCGCTTGGCTAGTTACTCAACAACAAGTGCAACCACATTCGATTATGGCGGTAACTTTTACCAACAAGGCAGCCCGCGAGTTACGCGAACGTCTGAGCGCCTTGCTTGATTATTCGATTTCGGATATGTGGGTTGGAACATTTCATGGTTTAGCACATAAATTACTACGTATTCACTGGGAACAAGCAAAAATACCTAGAGACTTCCAAATATTAGATGCTGATGATCAATTAAGGTTGATCAAACGTGTTCAATTATCTTTAAACTTGGATCCTAAAGCATGGCCACCTCGGAAGACCCAATGGTTCATAAATCATAAGAAGGATGAGGGGCAACGGCCACAATACTTGAGTGCCCCCGAAGGTGATAGGTATCATGCGACCATGCTCAACATATATCAAGCCTATCATGATCTATGTGTCAGCAATGGGCAATTAGATTTTGCTGAATTACTTTTATTGGCTCATGAAACTTTACGTGATAATCCACCGTTGCTACAGCACTATCAAATGCGTTTTAAACACTTGTTGGTAGATGAATTTCAAGACACTAATACTATACAGTATGCCTGGCTGCGTTTACTCGCTGGTGGCCGTGAATGCATCTTTGCCGTAGGTGATGATGATCAGGCAATCTACGGTTGGCGGGGGGCACGCGTAGAAAATATTCAATCTTTGCAGAATGATCTGAGTAATACCCAGTTAATTCGACTGGAACAAAATTATCGCTCTACCAAAGCAATTCTTGAAGCCGCTAATAGTTTGATTAGTTATAATAATGCTAGGTTAGGTAAAACTTTGTGGACAGCTAGCACGAATGAAGATAGTGTTGAGATTTACAATGCTTACAACGAGCTAAATGAAGCGGAATTTGTAGTAAAAAATATACTTGATTTTTCCTCCAAAAATCCCAATCTGGCAAATATAGCCATACTATATCGCACCAGCTCTCAATCGCAACTGTTTGAGGAGGCGTTACTACAGGCTCAAATCCCGTACCGAGTATATGGCGGCGTTAAATTTTTCGAGCGTGCAGAAATTAAAGACGCCCTTGCTTATTTACGCTTGGTAGCAAATCCACATGATGATATTTCTTTTGAGCGTGCAGCTGGAATACCACCGAAAGGCATAGGTAAACGTACCATAGATCTACTTAAAAATCATGCAATGACAGAAGGATCTTCTTTGTGGCAGGCTGTGGCTACAATTCCAAGCGATATTCTGGGAAAACGCGCTATTAATGCCTTAGAGACTTTTACCAAAATGCTGGAGTCCTTACGCAATGAAACTCAAGGTTTAGAATTATTTCAAACTGTAGCCAAAATTATCGAGACTAGTAAATTACCGGATTATTATGGTAGTCTAAAAGATGGAACTGAAATTGATCGCCAGGATAATTTAGCCGAATTAGTGAACGTTAGCCGGCGCTTTGCTAGGGAATATGGTACAGTATCCGAAGTTAATTTGGATATCTTTTTAGCCAATTCTGCTTTGGAGGCTGAGGATACAGCTAATCCTAATACCAGTAATGCTGTACAGTTGATGACGTTACATGCTGCTAAAGGTTTGGAATTTCCGCTGGTATTTATAGTTGGGGTAGAAGAGGGTTTATTTCCGCACCAGATGTGTTTTAATAGCCCGAATGGTATTGAGGAGGAACGTCGTTTGTGTTATGTGGGTATCACCAGGGCTATGCAAAAATTATATCTGACGCACGCTAAATCGCGACGTATCTACGGTAACGAATATTCCCACATTCAGCCTTCACGTTTTATTGAGGAAATTAAGGGAGTTAAAGGAAGTAAGGATGCCATTCCCCAATTCAAGCATGTGCCTAAATACCAGGATAAAAATGTTAGCAATTTAAGGATTGGACGACGGGTTATGCACAGTAAGTTTGGGGTTGGTACCATACTAAACCTGGAAGGACAAGGCAGTTCGGCCAGGGCACAGGTGCATTTCTTAAGATTCGGAACTAAGTGGTTGGTAATAGCATATGCCAATCTGGAAACTTTAGATTAACATGATATTGACCTAACTATAGGGATTTACAGCTATGCTAGCCGTAATCGGTGGTTCTGGATTTACTAGTGGCTATTTAGAAGTATTTGAACAAAATTTTATACATACCCCGTTTGGAGAACCATCTGGTCCAATAATCACAGGTCAAATAGACAAGGAACAGGTGTTATTTGTGCCTAGACATGGTTCCAATCACTCAATTCCACCGCATCAAATTAACTATCGAGCAAATATTTGGGCTTTACAACAATGTGGGGCTAAGCAGGTAGTTGCTGTAGCAGCAGTGGGTGGTATTCATCAAAGTATGGGGCCATTAACTATAGTAATACCTGATCAAATTATTGATTACACCTACGGACGTAAACATACCTTTTTTGAACGTGGCATAGCTAAAGTTGAACATATTGACTTTTCTTATCCATATCGGGAACATTTACGACAGCAATTAATTGGTGCTGCTAATAGGTTGAATATTCCCATAATAAATTATGGCACCTATGGGGCCACACAGGGGCCTCGCTTAGAAACAGTAGCTGAAATCAAACGCATGGAGCAAGATGGTTGCCATATTGTGGGAATGACCGGAATGCCAGAGGCTGCTTTAGCCCGCGAGTTGAATTTGGACTATGCCAGCTGTGCTCTAGTGGTTAATTGGGCGGCGGGTAAAGATACTGGTATTGTAGAATTATCCGAAATTGAACGTAACCTAAAACTTGGTATGGACCAAATCTATCAGTTACTTGCTAAGTTTATAACTATAAATAAATGTTAACTTTATGACTGATTACCTTACTTTAACCATCGATAGCTTGATGGAGTCAAGTGGCGTAGCTTTTGGCACTAGTGGTGCTAGAGGTCTTGCCAACAAGATGACTGATAAGATTTGCTATGCATATACTAGTGGATTTTTACAGCATCTAAAAACTAAAGTAGAATTTGCACCCTATACCCAAGTAGGAATTGCTGGTGATTTGCGCCCTAGTACCCCCAGGATTATGCGGGCTTGCGCTAGAGCTATTATAGATTCTGGTTATATACCAGTAAATTGTGGTTATATACCTACTCCTGCTTTAGCCTATTGGGGAATTTCCAAGAATATCCCTACGGTGATGGTTACCGGTAGCCATATTCCAGATGACCGTAACGGTATAAAATTTTACACACCATGTGGGGAAATTCTTAAGGACGACGAAGTTGGAATCCGTAAGCAGCAAGTAAATATTCCAACTGATATTTTAGATGCTGAGGATAATCTTATTGTTGTGGGCATCGGATCTAGCTTGCCTATAGCAATATCAGATGCATATAACCACTATTGTCAACGTTATACCAATTTTTTTCCTCATGATGCCTTATCTGGTTTGAACATTGCCATATATCAGCATTCAAGTGTAGCAAGCGCAGTATTACATAAAGTACTGAGCACATTGGGGGCTACGGTTGAGCTATTCGCTCATAGCGAGCAATTTATACCAGTGGATACGGAGGCTTTACGCCCTGAGGATCAGAAATTAGCTATTGATAAAGCAGCTTCTGGAAATTATAACTGCATAGTATCGACTGATGGGGATGGGGATAGACCACTAATCTTTGATGAGCAAGGTCAATGGTTGCGTGGCGATACTCTAGGTATACTAACGGCGCATTATTTACAAGCTAAAACCGTAGTTACCCCAGTAAATAGTAATACTGCTTTGGAGCTTAGCGGTTGGTTTTACCCAATCAAGCGCACTCAGATTGGCTCGCCATATGTCATTGCGGATATGTTAAAGGCCAAAAACAGTGGTTATGATCTGGTAGTTGGCTATGAGGCTAATGGCGGCTTTTTGTTAGGTAGTAAATTAACTAATCATAATTCCAGCATGGAGCCGCTAATTACCCGCGATGCCGTATTGGTAATCCTGAGTACTTTGCTGTTATCCCGGCAATTAAATCTAGCATTATCACAGTTGCCAACAATTTTACCAAAACGTTTTACCTATAGCGATAGCTTAAAATTAGAGGCAAGGACGATTGCAGACGCTTTAATTAGTAAATATTTAAAGCCCGAGGCAATGCAATCAGGGGCTTTGGCCAAGGCAATTGAACCTGATTTTGGTCCTATAATTAGTTTTAATACTGTGGATGGTGTGCGTATGTTGTTAAAATCTGGAGATATTTTGCACCTGCGACCTTCCAATAATTCACCCGAGTTCCGGGTTTATACAGAAACTAATAGTTTGGATGGGGCTAAGAATATGAGCAATAAAGCTTTACAATTAATCACAAATTGGAGTGAGACTTTAAAATAGATGCTGGCTATTTACATGTTTTTTTGATTTAATATAGTATGAGTTTTAAACTCCATAATTTAGATAAAGTAGCTGATACCAATCATGGCAATATTAGACATTTTACATCATCCTGATCCAAGATTGCGCAATCGTGCTCAACCAGTAGAGCAGGTTAATGCTGAGATCCAAACTTTGGTTGCGGATCTTTTGGAAACTATGTATCACGCACCTGGCATAGGTCTTGCCGCTACTCAAGTTAATGTACACAAGCGAGTTCTAGTCATAGATATCTCCGAAGCGAAACAACAGCCACTCTGCTTTATCAATCCATTAATCTTGGAAAAAACTGGTCAAACTAAAATAGAAGAGGGATGTTTATCGGTACCGGGGATAACTGATTTTGTCCCACGTGCTGAATGGATAAAAGTGCGCGCTTTAGACGAAAACGGTGCCGAATTTGAATTGGAAACTGATGGCTTATTGGCCATTTGTATTCAACATGAAATAGATCATTTAGACGGTAAGTTATTTATTGATCATTTATCCAGCATCAAACGCTATCTAATTCGTAAAAAAATAGAGAAATCCATGCGTGATGCCAAGGATTCAGCTTAATACACACATTATTTCTAATGTGTGCTAGAAAATTATAGAAAATCCTTATTCCATCAAGATTGTACCGGGTTGTAAATTAGTTGGATAGGTTGATGGCCAGTATGCGCGACTCCGCGTGTGGATTGAACTGAGCGTTTGCTGGTAACTTTTTAATCGGCACGAGTTGCTACGTATCCTTTGTTGACTTTGATTTCGGAAGATTTTGCTAATACTCCATCTTCTCCTAAGATACCATAGTCTAGTTCTGGAAATGGTCCGATGTATCCTACGTAGGATTCCCTGTTATGGACTATTTTAGTATTGTTTGAATATTCAGCATAAGGATGTTGAATAACCAAGGTAATGTAGGCATAGCCTTTCAAATTGGGAAACCAGTAAGGTGAGGTAACCTCTGCGCCGTAGGGTGCACTGACTATTCGTTCTAAATTACCACTTTCGACATTCAAGGCCCATAACAAATTATTTTGATGCCTACTAGAATCCTCAGCTATAAGTAAGGAGCTATATCTAGGTAAATATGTGATATTATCAGGTCCGGCAATGTTGTCTATGTCGCAGGTGTCAGGAGCAAATTTAGTTCCGGTATAATCCCGAGGTTGACCAGCGATCAGGCCGCGCATATCCAGGGCAACAAACTCACTAGCAATCTTTTGCCCCAAGTTATCCATGGCATAGCCGTCGACTTCAAGCGCATAAATGGCACCACATCTGTTTACAGGCAACCTTACGTGGTTGACACTGGCCAATTCACTTGGGTGCTGATCTTCCATACCGTAAGAAATGCTGGTCATAGCTACATATAAAACTTCAGCATCTGGATTATAGGAAATTCCCTCTTCTTTGCTAAACTCGGTGGTAGCTCCTAAATAAGATGCGTATAATCTGGTCTCTAGGCGCGACGCCGCTAGATGCATGTTGGGTTTTAATTTGACACAGGTTATGTGATTTAAGTATATGTTAGTAGGCACGAAGCCGCGAGGACACCCTTTTGCATCATTAGTGTTCAAGTCAACTTTATCCCACATATCAGAAAAATTAGGTTTAGTTGTCAACAACTGCTGAATTGTGCTATCGGTTGCATGTCCCAAATTGATCCAAGATAGGGTTGCAACTCCAAGTCCAGTGCCAGAAACCTGATTCCATTTGGCGGCATACAGGGTACCGGAGCTTAAATCTTGTTCTTTGTCAGCAACAAACATAAATAGACCGGCGTTAATTCCATCATCAGATAGGTACACAGTACGTTGATCTGGCATCACATAGGCTACTTCATGAGAAAAACGCCCCATGGCAAAATGTTTTGCTACCTGAGTTGCACCTTGATTTGAGGTTATAGCAATTTCTTGCACCCACCCGTAATAGTAGCCAAAATATGCGGCATGTTGCGCATCATTGGGTAATCCATTATAAGTAGCAATGGCCATCATTCTAGTATTGTCTTTGATGGCATCCTGAAACCAGGCCCCGTTCTGGGCATGAGCATCAAATTCACCCATTGGTGGCGCATATTCTTCATTACCAAGTAGGGTATTCCAAGGGGTTTTCATGCCAGCAGAGTTGTAATAGGTACCATACACACTTGAAAAATCAATACTTCTAGTAGCAATTGGGGTTAGAGTACCGTCAGCTGCTTGGTTAAGTTTGGTTATGTAGGCTCCACCCACAGCACACTGCATGTAGGTGATGGCAAATAGGTTACCTGCGTGCTCTATTAAAGAGGTATGATCCGGTCCAGAATCGCTTGTGCACACCCAAGGTTGACCTTGGGGGTTGATTATTGGCAAACCGGTTGCGGTTTTTAAGAGTCCGAAGGTTTCCGTTTCGCCATTGGTTGCGCCTAAACGGGGTAATTGTTGATTAGTGCGTACTAAGACATGATAGGCTATGGGGTAAGAGTGCCCATCGATTGTTACTAGTTCCGAAGCGCGGTTAAGCATCTTTTCAGAACCAACTGAGGTGGAGATGGGGCTAAAGTTAAGGCCCGGGGGCAGAGTTTGAGCGCTGATCAGTAGTGGAAATAGCAGCAATAGAACAAAATTTATGCTGCTAAGCAACTCTTTGGTTGTGTTCCCAATATTCATGGTGTGCGGTCTCGATCATGTTGGGTGTATGAAACGGTTGGTTGTGTCTCAAAAGATCTCGGCACTACATTGATGTAATAAAAATGTAATAAATATATGAATATAGGAACTAGGTTATCTAATGGTTGTGAATTTTTTATGACCCATACAAAATAATAATAGGCAGTTGTAGCCATAATTTTATTTGAGCTGTGGTGAAGGTGGTGGACATCAATGGACGGCAGGACGTCATTCAGGGTAGGTAGTGATATCGAGAGTAGAACGCGGACCTATGCCAAGCATGGCAGGCATTGAGGCCTGCTTGGCAACAAGCAACGGGGTAGGACGGATAGCTGTTAGACGGGAGGAATCTAAGGCAGACGAACCACACTCCCATGCACGGTCATAGGCAGCCGTGATGCAAGCGCTACGATACTTAGTTTGTAACTACCTACCACATCACTCTGCCTCATTTCTTGATTGGAAATGGGTAAACAAGAAAACGTCTATTAACCCCATCCCTGGCTTCTGGATTCCGGCAATCCATGCCGGAATGACGGCGTAAGGTCTATGAATAGGGCCAGGACTGAGGCAACCTTAACCCCCTCTCCATCAATTGAGAGGGGCTGGGGTAAGGTAGGTAGTTACCTTAGTTTAACTGTGAGGAGTTAAGGGTTAATAGTTTGCCACAGTTGCGCAAACTCTGGCCTCGCTGGCAGGATAGTTTCAGTCAACCATTTACTTAATTCAGCATTAGTTACGATTACCGTCCTGCCATGTTTGGCAAAAGAGATATCGCCCTCTTTAACGGCGTATACCAGATCGACTACCGTGTGCCAAGCTGCAGTGTCTGCGATCGATAACGACCATGGTACTGCACCACGATTTAACAAGTCCCGATACAAATTATTGGTTGCCTCCCACTTCGGAGGAGCTTGGATTGGATACCTAGCATCTCGCACGTAGAGCAGCTTGTCAGCATGGTTCTGATCATCCTTATCTGTTAAACAGCGGATCCCACATCTGATGGCTGCACCCACAGCTGCATGGTGCTGTGCCGTATCGATGATTATAGCAAGTTTGCGGGATTTGACATCTGCAACACTTATGTCCACAAATAAGTCTGGTTGGCGTGTGCACCCATTCTCATTTGGAAACTGCAATTGTGCGTACGCCAACCCAGCCAACAGCTCCTTTACCGCCCGCAGCAAAAGATCAGGATCGGGCGCGCTTTGCCTTAATTCCTCCAGTTTCTTGTCATACCGGCGTGCGTACTCAACTTCAAGAATGTCATCAAATCTGGTGCTTCTCACGTCATGGGGATAAAGCAAAGTATGTAACTGCTCATTAGCCAAGTCAATGATTTCGCGTGGGGTTGCTGTATATGCTCTCCCATTGGCACAGATAATTTCCATATGATCTTCAGTGAACGGTTCGATGCCATTAGCGCGTTCTCCCAGAACTGAGGCTAAACGACTTGCTACTATGGCCCGGGCTTGGGCTTGATCGCAGTTTTCCAATACAAAAAAGTTGTTGTTTATCCTACTAGTTACATTCATGTTTAAATACCTGGAAAAAAAATCATTCCAGCGAGTTTTTAAACTCAGCACCACAGGCAACATCCCAGGTATGCGATCATACAGCTCTATGATCATAAGTCCGGTAGCTTCTATCTGTTCTTTACTGGCCAAGTTTTCCCAGCGATCAAAACATACCAATAGGCAGTAACCATAACGGCCAATTAAGCTTCCAAGACCAACCAGCAGTTCCACTGCTTCTTCTGACCTATCACCACGGCTAGCATTAACGCGATCCGGTATCCTCATGATCTTCAGATATTCAGGATCGATAGCCTCGCCAGTTAACCAATCAGCAACTACCTCACGGTATTCTTTGTTTTGATAAAATACCAACATCCGCCTCATGACCATGGGTAAACTAACATCTGTCGCAGGTGTTTGTTTCAGGCTGGTCAAGTCCGCGTTTAAAATCCGTTCAGGAACTTCCTCGAAGGCTCGGATCATGGCTGGGGATTTCATCTGAGGACGCAGGTGTTCCAATAACCACCGTGCCAGAATCCAGTCCAGTTGACTACGATTGCCTTTTATGGGCTTTCTTAAACTGTTCATAACCTGGCGTAGCAGATGCAGGTAAGGCAAACCTGTCTTCTCAATGGGCTGGATGTAAGACACCAAAAATTTGTCTTTGCTATCCGCTGATTCAGCGATGCGTTTAATCAAATGGGTTTTACCAGTTCCTGGCTCCCCTAAAATTAATACGCCAAGACCTGCGCTAGGATTCGCAGCCTTCTGTGCTACTAAGTTGCGAATTTGTTGAAATTTACTGTAGTGTATGGCATCGACACTTGGGCACGAATCAGCAAATGGATCTGACACACTATCGTTCGCAAATGGATTCTTTGCGCGCAGCACACTTTCTATGGGTTCCAAAACGTTTGGGACTATGGAGGCTGGTGTCATAGAAACGCCTACAGCGCTTGACTACGCCAGGTTAAGTTGATATAATTACGCCCGCGCCAGTCCGTATAACCATTATCAATGTCCTCGCGATCCAGTGATGTAATATCACCAACATTGACATCTATGTAGCCCTTGGATCGTACGCTGTCCAACACGGCATCAAAACGTGCCGCTTCCCATCCTAAGAATTTGCGTAATTTACTGATTAATACCCCACCGAAGCGCCCCTGAGTTTTCTTGTAAGCTTCCTTAAAGGCTGCTTCATCGGCGCTGGTTACTGCGGACACATTGGCAACTTCTTGCGTGGCCTCTTGATGCCTAGGATCTGTGTTTGCCGCCGGCTTATTGGATGTGCTGGTTGTGCGGCGTTTACGTTCTTGGCTCTGTCCACCCCGGGTTCTAGAGCGCCTGGTCTCAGCAGGTGGTGTTGGGGCAACTTCAGCACTCATAGCTTCAAGCGAGGATTGAGCTACAGGCTCTACAGTTGGTTCGGGGGCTGGGGCAGGCTCGGGCATGGAGAAAGCAACTGGTGCCTCTGGTACAACCACCTCTTCTGGCATAACTGCTACTTCTGGATCAGCTTCATATTCTGGATCTGAGTCAACCGCCTCTGGGGTAACAGCGGATTCTTGAGATACAACATCTTCCTCAACATGTTCTGCTACAGTCGGTAGAACAACTTCGGGAGCGGTCCCCATTTCGGCAGCTGTTTGAGTCAATTCCGCAATGCCAAGACAGAGTTTGGGAGCTGAAAATTTAGATTTGCTGTTAGGGTAGTTTACACTCAATTTTCCAGCTGCCAATAGCTCGTTTACGATCTGGATCAGGTAATCTTTGGTGTATGGTAGATTTTGAGCTAGTTGATTTATGGTTTTAGACCCCGGCTTGGATTTCACTATATTCATAATGGTTTCGGAGTCAGGCATGTTACGTGCTACATAGGCTGTTTTAGCACCTTCGGGGAAAATTATCCGTAAATCCGACCCTAGCATGCGCCCTAAACGTTCAGCTAAAAACTGCTGAGGATCAACCTTAGGTGTCACTTCCAATATTTGAGGAATGCGTTTGCTGCAGGCTATTGCCTGCTTGACCGTAACCATATCTTTTCCTTGGCGGCCTAGAAACTTGGATATGGCCTCGGTTACAAAGGCAACTGGATCATCTGATGCTTTTACCATAACAAATTCCTCAACTTTTGTGCAACACGTTAATAGTTAACCAAAATATTCAGTAAATACCTAAAATAGCTAAATTCTGTAATTTCATCTTTAGGATATGACTACGATGCCAGCAGTTTTAGCATTTCCTTAGATCCATCTAGATCTTGGGCTGCTGCTTTCTCAAACCACTCAACGGCCTTGGATGCATCTTTTTCCACACATTCGCCTTCCATGTACATAAAACCTAACCCATGTTGCGCTAGGGCATTACCGGCTTGGGCGGCGGCCTGCATAAACCTAAAGGCTAGCAACGGATTTCTACGCAGTCCCAGTCCATTCTGCGCCATTACTGCTAATCGGTATTGGGCTTCCGCATTACCGGATTCAGCCAGGGGTGATAGCAATTGTAAGGCTTGGGTAAAATGTTTAGCTTCAAATGCAGCAATACCGCTGCTTAAGCTCATATCTAGAGAATTAAAGCTTTCGTTGCTGGTGTCACTCATGTTGCAACTTGCACCTTTCAATTTGTTGTTTGGTTGTCAATATCATCATGACAATTATGCTTACACGCTTGGCAGTCGGTGTGCTTGCCGGCGCAGGAGCCACGCTTGAGTTCTGAGTCTTCCCCAAATAGCCACAGCTGAAACCAGGCCCAAACTCCACACAGGACGGTCAAACCGGCGATTGCAAGCATCGCGTTCACGCAAGCTTCTCCATATAACTCGACATAGGGGGTATTGTACTATACAAAATTGCTTTGTGCAATGGTTGGGGAGATTTTTTTGCACCCAGCTAAAAAAATAATGTAGCTTGTTCTTTGGATTAAAAGTTTGATTTTTAAATGATATTTTGTAAAGTAGCCATGGAAAAAAGCTTATTAAATTATTGAATGCTTGCTATTAGATGTTTTTATGCTCTTGAGTATTAGCTTATTATTGTTATAGTGTATAATGATAATTGTGAAATTGTGCTCTGTGAGACAATAGGTTTCAATTCGTAGCTTTTCAGAATGAACCACATCAGGAGATGTTGTTGATGAAACATGAACTTCCAGCCTTGCCATTTGATAAGACCGCGTTGACGCCGGTAATTTCAGCTGAAACCATTGACTACCATTATGGTAAGCACCATCAGGCATATGTTACCAACTTGAATAATTTGATTCCTGGCACTGAGTTTGAGAATTTGACCCTGGAGGAGATTATTGGTAAATCTTCAGGTGGCATTTTTAATAATGCAGCTCAGGTTTGGAATCACTCATTTTATTGGCAGTGTTTAAGACCAGTTGGTGGTAGCGAACCTACTGCGGCGTTAGCGGCTGCTATAAACCAGGCCTTTGGTTCCTTTGCTGAATTTAAGACTAAATTTTCCCAATCCGCAGCCACTAATTTTGGTTCTGGTTGGACCTGGTTAGTGAAAAACAATGATGGTAGCTTGGCAATAGTCAATACTTCTAACGCTCAGACGCCTCTTACTCAAGGGCAGGTTCCGTTGCTAACAGTGGACGTTTGGGAGCATGCGTACTATGTGGATTATCGTAACGCACGGCCAAAATACCTTGAAGAGATTTGGAAAATCATAAATTGGGATTTTGTTGCTAGCAGACTTGCTTAGGCTGGCAGCAACTGCTCCAGTATCCTAGGTACGGTACCAGGGTCCAGAAACCAGTCTTTTTTTTCCCTCCACCCAAAAGGCCTCCCTCGGCATCCTCAACTTGGGATGGCAGAGGGAGCGGGGGTGCCTGTTGGCTTGGATTTTTTTATAGTAGGACATCTTGATTGAAAAACAAGTAGTTAACTATAATCATGACCATAGCAATGGTTATATACGGGATCACGATGCAAATGCCTGGTAAATCATTGCATAAAGCACTAAATTTACAGATTTTACAGTCCTTAACCTTCACAATACCTTTTATTATAGTTGTATGGAACATGGTTGTTCTTATATGGGTTGGAGTTGAGGAAAAAATGTAGACGCACTGTATGCAAGGTAAGTTGGCTTGGTGACGTTATAAAAGACATTGCATGTTGTTACCAAGGATATAAGCTGTTAAGCATAACCACAAATTGTGAATTGGAACCAGTAGCCGGATTAGCGGCAAATCACGCTGTCGATTTGCTTACTTGCACATCTATACTGTATGTATTTTGGCACATAAAACCCAGTAAAACAATCATAGAATTAGCTTAAATACCTATATTGCATTTTAATTATGGATTTAGCAGGGTATTACGTGAGGTGTTGTGTGCAATAGTTTTTTAGAAAATTAGGTGTTCTTTTTTGAGACTAAAAATTGGGGTGTAGGTGGTTGTTCTAGCCATTTTGGGTATACATGATTTTATTTATTGAACATAGATAATTTTTATTTGCAGCTACCTTTCAGAAGACTAGCAATTAACGATGTTATTATTTTAGCTGCGGTTTGAGTTTGGATTATAGGGAACTGATTATGGATCATATTGCCAGCGTTATGGAAATTATTAGGCGTGGGACTCAAGAAATTTTGCTGGAAGCTGAACTTGTTGGTAAATTAAAACTATCTAAACCATTAAAAATAAAAGCTGGATTCGATCCTACAGCCCCAGATTTGCACCTTGGTCATACGGTGTTGATCAATAAGTTGCGTCAATTTCAGGACCTAGGGCATCAGGTGATATTTTTAATAGGTGATTTTACCGGTATGATCGGTGATCCCACTGGTAAGAATGTTACTCGTAAGCCGTTAACCCGTGACGAGGTTATGGCGAATGCGAATACCTATACTGAACAAGTATTTAAGATATTGGATCCTGAAAGAACCTTAATAGTATTCAATTCTAGTTGGATGGAGCAATTAGGCACAGCAGGCTTGATAACTTTAGCCTCCAAGCATACGGTGGCTAGAATGTTGGAACGGGATGATTTTAGTAAACGCTATGCCGCTGGTCACCCGATTGCCATTCATGAATTTTTATACCCACTAGTTCAAGGTTATGATTCGGTAGCCTTGGAGGCCGATGTGGAAATTGGTGGTACTGATCAAAAGTTTAACCTTTTGGTGGGACGCCAGTTGCAGGCGGTTTACGGTCAAGAACCACAGGTGGTAATTACCTTGCCATTATTGGAGGGTTTGGATGGCGTCCACAAGATGTCTAAGTCTTTAAATAATTACATTGGTATTACGGCAGAACCAGGGGATATGTATGGTAAAATTATGTCTATCTCCGATGTACTTATGTGGCGTTATTACGAATTGCTTAGTTCACGTTCCAGCGCAGATATTTTAAAATTACAGCAGCAGGTTGCAGCAGATACTAATCCACGTGATGTAAAAATGGAGCTGGCCCAAGAATTAGTCGGTAGATTTCATGGTAAACAGGCGGCGATTGCGGCAGCTGAGGCCTTTACAGCTCAATTTCAGCAAGGAGCTATGCCAGATAATATCCCAGAAATTAGGCTAGCTGGTGTTGGTAGTTCCATGCCACTGGCTAATGTGTTGCGTGATGCTGGATTAACACCTAGTACAAGTAAGGCTATGCAGTTAATTGCTCAGGGTGCTGTTCGCATCGATGGCACTAAGGTAAGCGATCGTAAGTTAATGATTGATTCTGGTAGTGAGCATGTGTACCAAGTTGGCAAAAGATCGTTTGCTAAAATATTGCTAATCAAGGATTGATTATTTGGTAGTCGCTTGCCTTTGATAAAACTTAACTATTTATCCGTGTAACTTTGGTAATTTGGTTTTTTCTTGTGGGGACGCAGGAGCGTCCCCGAATGCGTTCCCACGCTGGATGGGAACGATCAATTTAGGTGGCTGCGTTCCCACTTTGGAGCATGGGAACGCTTAATTTTAGGTGGCGGAGTTACCCATGCTGGAGTGTGGGCTGCTGGCCCGCGCTGACTCAAGTGAGACGCTCAAGCTCTTAGTGGGGACTATTAAGGTGTGAAGTTTGGAGGTCGGAGGATATCCTGTGGAAGTGTATCTAGTAGGTGGAGCCGTACGCGACCGTTTGCTGGGTTACCCAGTACGCGAACGTGACTATGTGGTACTGGGAGCAACTCCTGAACAGATGCAACAATCAGGGTATGTCCAAGTTGGTCGTGATTTTCCTATTTTCCTACATCCAGAAACCAGGGAAGAATATGCTTTAGCCAGGGTTGAACGTAGCACTAGTCAGGCGCATCAGCCCTTATTGTATGATGGCTTAAACATTACCCTGAAGGATGATTTATCACGGCGTGATTTAACCATAAATGCCATGGCTGAAGATACCGCTGGTCAGGTCATTGATTATTTTGGCGGTCAACAGGATTTAGAACAACGCGTATTCCGGCATGTGTCACCAGCCTTTGCCGAAGATCCTATACGCATTTTGCGTGTGGCTAGATTTATGGCCCGCTATGGAGACCTAGGTTTTACTATAGCTACCGAAACTCTCCAGTTAATGCGGACTATGGTAGCACATGATGCCCTAAGTAATGTAGCCGCGGAGCGAATTTGGAAAGAATTGGACCGGGCTTTAACTGAAAAAAGTCCACATCTGTTTTTTGATACCCTGCGTAGTTGTGGAGCTTTGGCTAAACTCATGCCGGAACTCGATTGCTTGTGGGGTGTACCGCAGCCATCGCGCTGGCATCCTGAAATAGACACGGGGGTACACACCATGCTGGTGGTCCGGATGGCCCGCCGCTTATCGAGTAGTTCCGCGGTAATATTTGCAGCGTTAACTCACGATTTGGGCAAAGGCGAAACGCCCAAGGCGATCTTACCCAGTCATCATGGCCATGAAGAACGCGGAGTTCGCATATTAAAAGCAGTATGTCAACGTTTGGGGCCTCCAAAATATCACTGTGAGCTGTCTAGGTTAGTCGCCCGTTATCATGGTAAAGTGCATAGGGCTTCGGAACTGCGACCACGTACGGTGTTATGCGTTTTAGAAGATACGGATGCTTTCCGCCGCCCTCAACGGTTACAGGATATGCTAATAGCTTGTGAGGCTGACTACAGGGGGCGTACTGGGTTTGCAGAATCCAGATATCCGCAACGGCATTTATTTTTAACTTGGTTACAGGCAGCCAAGGGTATAGATGTGGAGGCGGTTGTGGCTAAGTGCGCACGTCCTTCCTTGATCGAAACAGCCATTACTAGGGCTCGACTGCATGCGATCAAGAGTTGCCGTAGCAAAGCGGTGCTGACCTTGTAATCTGTAATTAATCAAGTGCATTTTAACATTTATGATTACTCTGACAATTAAAAATTCTAGTTGTGTGGTGTTCATTCCACTTACATTATAACAATTGGAACCTAACATAATATTTGATTATACAAAAACGATTTCTAGTATATAATTAAAGTTGGGTGTCTTGGATTTTTTATGGATAAGTGATTGACGCAGATAGGAGATCAAAAAATTGCTGGCAAAATTAGACCATACCACCACTTCTGAAGTGTTCGCGATAGTTTGTAGCGTTTAGGATGGATGGGGCGGCTTTTGCGGCGAGCCATATTGTGGTTAACGTCATATAATTATAAGTTTTAGTTATAGACACCTAGAATTTTTAGGAGGTTTATCATGCTGGGGGTTGGTTATAGTACTGATGCAAAATTTACTGACAGGCAAGCTTGGAAAGGTGGACGTGTTCCTGGAACGCAGATTCGCTTCGACCCAAAGTTAGTAGACGCCTTACTGGCTGAGCATCAGCAGATGCTCGCAGCCTGGGAGCACTTTGAAATTGCCTGTGAGAAGGAAAAACTTCCTCAAGTAGCCGAGTTGCTTAAATCTTTGGATGAGCAAATGCTACAGCATCGGATGCAAGAAGATGTAAAGTTGATGATTTTCATCGAAAAGCGATATAATGATAATGATCAAATGGCTACCTTATTGGCGATGTTTCGCAAGGAGCGCGACGCTCTGAAGAAGGAAATAGCAGAGTTTTTTTCCAAGTACGGTACATTGGCAGAACATCCTGAACTAATAGTAGAATTACGTAAAGATGTGGCACAAGCAACCCATTCGGTCATGAATATGATCGATGCCGAAGAACAAAACTTTTTTCCATTGTACAATCTCGAGTTAGATGTTGGGCGGTCGAAAACAACGCATGCGAAGGAGTCGGTAAGTTAATATCAAATACTAACCTGTTTTTGACTGTCATTGCTTCTTGAATTCAAATCCCGCCGGTTCCAGCAGTGCCTATTCCCACAAGTTAGGTCCTCGTTATTTGAGCGCGTAGCCACGCCCAGATAGTGGGGCCTATTTTTAGTATCTCTTTTTGCCTTTAGTTGTTAGATCCAGCAATTCCCTTGTATCACTTATGTTGTTGACCTCAAATCCTCAAAATAATTGGTCTAGATTGCCATGCTACAGATAGAAAAACCAAAGTAATACTAGTGTTATGGAGGTTATAGGGTAGAGCATGGGCAAGCCGCAACCGCACTCAATGCTCCAAATTTGATTTAGCGCAATTACATTGTTAATTTTTGACGATTGACTTGACCGTTGGCATCGTGACATAAGAAAATCTGCACCGCTCCCTTAAGAATATTTTATTATATTCTCAAAATCCCGTATTTGTATTAGTGGAAAAATAATAGCACGCCTAAAATACTCACACTACTTAAGTGAGAACGGGGCTTGCTTTCTACCATTTTACTTAGAGGAATCGCGCTTTGGCTATTGTTGCGTAAAGTAGTTTCAGCGCACTTAAAGTTTTATGAGTGAAGATAAAAAGACGGTCAACCTCGACGAGCACGCCGATAAGGTTGATCTGAAAAAAAGACGTACTCTGACAGCAGCAACTGCTGTCATGGGCGCCATAGGGTCTGCCTACGTAGCCGTGCCGTTCCTTTCCTCCTGGTTGCCAAGTGCCAAGGCCAAGGCCGCAGGGGCACCAGTTGAGGCTGATTTCAGCAAACTGGAAGAAGGTCAGCTGATGCGCGTCAAGTGGCGTGGCAAACCGGTATGGCTAGTGCGGCGTACTGATGCCATGGTTGCTACCCTAGAGCCGCTAAATGATCAGTTACGTGATCCAGACTCGGACCAATCGGAACAGCCCAGTTATTGTAAAAATACAGCCCGTGCTATCAAACCCGAGGTATTCGTGGCTCTAGGTGTATGTACTCACTTGGGATGTTCACCAAGTTTCAGGCCAGAAATAGCACCGGCGGACTTGGGGGCAAACTGGAAAGGTGGTTTCTTCTGCCCCTGTCATGGATCACGCTTTGATTTGGCCGGCAGGGTATTCAAGGGAGTTCCAGCACCTTTGAACTTGGTTATTCCACCGCATAAATTTTTATCCGACACCGTGGTGCTAATCGGTGAAGACGGAGGAGCTGCCTAAATGTCCGTAGGTCAAGATATTGTCGCGTGGGTAGATGAGCGCTTTCCACTGATTAAGACATGGAATGAACACATTGCTCAATACTATGCTCCGAAAAACTTCAATTCGTGGTATTTCTTTGGCTCATTAGCCATAGTGGTATTCGTTAACCAGATTTTGACAGGAATTTGGCTGACGATGAATTACAAACCGGACGGCAATTTGGCTTTTGCCTCTGTTGAATACATCATGCGGGATGTGAACTGGGGTTGGCTGTTGCGCTACATGCACTCCACCGGTGCCTCAGCCTTTTTTATCGTGATATATCTACATATGTTCCGCGGCGTCATGTACGGATCATTCCGGAAACCTAGGGAATTGCTGTGGATTATCGGTATGGTAATCTTTTTGGCCCTAATGGCTGAAGCTTTCATGGGGTATCTGTTACCTTGGGGTCAAATGTCCTACTGGGGTGCTCAGGTAATTACCTCACTGTTTGGCGCAATCCCAATAATTGGTGACGATTTAGCCCTCTGGATTCGTGGTGACTATGTAATCAGCGATATTACCCTCAACCGGTTTTTCGCACTACACGTAGTTGCGATCCCTATGGTCTTGCTGGTTCTAATATTTGTACATATAATAGCCCTACATAAAGTTGGATCCAATAATCCTGATGGTATTGAGATTAAAAAGGGTCCCAAGGGCAACCGTTGGGCTAAAGATAAACCCGCTGATGGCATCCCATTTCATCCTTACTATACAGTCAAGGACATATTTGGGGTTGGCGTATTCCTAATCCTGTTCTCAGCTGTGATTTTTTACCTGCCAGAGTTTTTCGGTTGGTTCCTAGAGCCAGATAATTTTATGCCAGCCGATCCGATGAAGACCCCACCCCATATCGCTCCAGTTTGGTATTTCACCCCATTTTATGCTATATTGAGAGCGGTACCGGATAAATTCCTAGGTGTTATGGCCATGTTTGCAGCCATTGCCATGCTTTTCTTACTGCCCTGGTTAGATCGCAGTCGCGTCAAATCCATCCGCTACAAGGGCATATTATTTAAACTAGCCTTGGCCATTTTCAGTGTTAGCTTTGTCATGTTGGGATTTTTGGGCTCACAGCAGGCTACTCCGACTTATACCATGCTAGCTCGCTTGTTCTCAGTCCTCTACTTCCTGTTCTTCATTGGGATGCCGTTTTACTCCCAAATTGATGCAACCAAGCCAGTTCCAGAGAGAGTGCACTAATGAAAAGCTTATTTATTTTAGTAGCTTGTTTGTTCGTACCACTTGCGACTCTGGCCAACGAGGGTGCTCACTTAGAGGTATCGGGGGCAAATCTACGGGATACCGCTTCGCTGCAACGCGGCGCCAAGTACTTTATGAATTACTGCTTCGGCTGTCATTCGTTAAAATACGCCCGCTACAATCGGATGGCCAAGGATTTAGGCCTAACTGATGACATGGTCAAAGACAACCTAATGTTCGTAGCTGGTTCCAAAGTAGGTGATAATATCACTATTGCCATGACTGAGGAACAAGGTACTAATTGGTTTGGCACGGTAGCACCAGATCTGTCCCTAGTCAGCCGGAGTAAAATAGGCGGTGTTGATTGGATATATACTTACCTAAAAAGCTTCTATCTTGATCCTACACGTCCCTATGGCGTCAATAATATCCTATTCGATAAAGTAGGTATGCCAGATGTATTGTGGGAATTGCGTGGTACCCAGAAGGCCGTCTTTGAGGACGGGCAAGATACGGCTGGTAATCCTACCAAGGTATTCGTAGGATTTAAACGCGAAGGTGGCCTGCCTGACGAACAGTTCGATGCCGTTGTTAGAGACTTAGCCAACTTTTTGGCCTATACCGGTGAGCCAATGCGCTTAGAACGGGGGCGGATTGGCAATTGGGTTATCCTATTCTTGGTCATCTTCACGATCCTGGCCTATGCCCTTAAGAAGGAATACTGGCGAGATGTAGATCATTAAAGGTCTAGTCTTTCCTAGAGTGATGCATGGTCTGTGGATTTAGTACCATGCATCGCCGTTTATTGTTGGTACTAATACAAAAGCGGAACAGAATGAGGTGGGAGAATTATGCCGTTAATGACTTCGCAAAACCCATATATTATTAGGGCTATCTACGATTGGTTAATTGACAATGATGAAACCCCGCAGTTACTGGTAGATGCGTCAAAGGAGTATGTCCAGGTTCCCCGCAAACATGTGGGTAAAGACGGCCGTATATTATTGAATGTAGGTCCTAAAGCCGTTAGAGGTCTTACTATGGGCAATGATTTTATAGTATTTTCAACTCGTTTTAGTGGGGTATCAGAAGAAATATGTATTCCAACCCATGCCGTAATTGGGATATATTCTAAGGAAAACAATGTGGGAATGATGTTTGCGGAAGTGTCTCCCAAAAAATCCTCAGCAACTGGCCAGGATCCAACCTTAACTGTAGACCCGGAAGTTGACCTACAGGAACTTGAAAGATTTGCTAAAGCTGTAGTCGATCTGGCAGCAACTGTGGAGGCGACTGAGACGGGTAATCCTGTGACCAGACCTGTGACCAGGGTTCATACATCTGATGCACCGCAAGATCCTGATCCAACAAAAAGGAAAAAGAGAAAGGCGCAATTGAAGGTTGTCAAATAATACGTGCGTTAGGTTGGGAATCGCAATTTAAGTTTAGATCTTCCAACGTTTTACCCAACATAGTTATAGATCCGGCGGCCCTGTTTACGTTGTCGGTACTGATTTCGAATCCGTAAGTCCTACTCCAACATAGGCCGTCTGCCCCCCATCTAATTCTCAGTTTTTTAATGGCTACGGTTTCATCTAAAAACTGTATGCCAGCAAGTCTACATTTAGTTTGGCAAATCCCAATAGCCAACTCTTTGGTTTGGACGCTGTCCAGCCAAAACCAGCTTAATAGCGCAAGAACAATCAGCAGTAGCTCCAAGTTGTGTTACCTAATAAACAAAGATTATATTCAAAGCAATCGGTGCGCGCCTGCTAATATTTTGCTAATGGAAACCACATGCTTTGCGCTATAATTATATACAAGAAAACTATTCTTATGGAGGGCGTGACCACAAGATAAGCAAAAGATTGGGGTAATGCTGTCCAAATCAGAATTGTCCGTTATACCAGCGCTCGTGTTATAGTAACATCATATCAATAGCCACTTAACGTAACCCAAAGAGTCAAGAATCGTGGCTTATGCGCTGAGAATGCAAAGAAAGTTTCGCTAAAACCAGAGAAACATTATTTTTGGATTAAGTGCCTAAATTTAAGCCATTTGTTTCTAAAAAGTATTAGCGGGTGAGCGCTCAGTATAGTGGTGGCTATTTATTGTTATGAGTTGATGGAGTTATCATTTATTTTAACCCAAATGGTGTGTTAATTTTATGGATTTTATTCCTATGTGTTGTATTGGAAGTAGTTATCCCATATGAAGTCTAGGCGTTCACAAGCAGCATCTAGGTCTTTGACTGTGTAAGCCTGTTGGGCGTCCAATTGGCACAGCTCTAATGCCTTAAGTTTACGCAGGGCATCGTCTACCTCAAAGTCTATCTGTACTTGATACTTGGTGGCAAACCAGGTTTCGACCTTATGGTCTAGATCGGCTGCGTTAAGGCCATTGGGATGTTGCAACAAAAAGTAATAGCCTAGGATTGCTTCTTTGCATTCTTCCTCTTCCGCAGCGTCGATTACATGGTGAAATACACCAACGTTGTTATCCAAATTTTTAAAATACAGGTTATCACCTAGGGTTTTTAGAAATTCGATTTTACGATTTTTGTACTTGGTCCATTGTTGAAAGAGGAAACCGCCTATGGCGCTGAGAGCGGTTATGCCGGCGATTATTTGGGCTAGCTCTGACGAATTAGGTAAAACTAGAGCATTGTCTTGAAAAATATGACCCAACAGTGATTTCAACAGAATCCAAAAGGCAATGATGCCGGCTCCGGTTTTCATGATCATGCCAATTAAGCCACTAACAGCAGGTATGCCCATGATTAATTTGTCATTTAAACGCATTTTAACCCGGACGTTAGGAAATAGCATCTCTAAATCGGCCTTGGGAATGTCTTTAAACAGTTTGATCACCATGCTACCAGGTTCAAATGGAGGTTGTTTGTAGCCCTTGGCTATGAAGTAGTCACGATCCTTGAATTTAACCAGAATTACTACCCGCTCGAATGTTGGTACTTCTATTTTCTGGCTCCAAAACATCCATTTGCTGATAGTCGCTGTTTTTACTATATCACCGCGGCGGTGTAGAATGCAGCTGGCAAAATCATTGAAGTCGATGTCTAAACTGACTTCAAATAAGGCCTCCTCCTTCAGTGCATATTGAATATCCTTGTCGGTTAGCACTTCGTAATTTGCCGCATTCAATAATTCTGTAAAGTTAGCCACTAATTTGGTTTCGCATTCGGATCGTTCCGCAAGAGAGTAGGTTTTGTTAGTGCGAGTATCGCTATCGGGATCAAATGGGTGGTAGTAGCGTTTCAACGTTTTTATTTTATCATGAAATTCAAAGTGATATAAACTTTGCAAAATTGTACAAAAATTCCGAAATTGTTGTTGTGCTGCGGTGGATAATTGGCCATCAGCACATAGCATATCTATGATTTCGGAACTGCGATATGGAATAAAACGTTCGGCTACCATGGTGACCTGCGTTAATCTTGTGAATATAGAAAGCTAAAATACTAGTTTATAACAACTTACATTCGTTAAAAATACTTAATTAACATGCAAATTTTGCGGGCATAGAGGGTCATGCTTCTTAAATTACAACTAATTGATTATGCAAATTAAATTAGAGTAACATTAGAATAAACATTACACTTGATTTGCCATATGCTTGATTTAATGATATAAATATTGCAGGTTAGATAAGAAACATACCTCAGGTACCTAAAAATTTACTAAACGTTTTCTAACAGCACCTACACACATGCATAAAATCATCCACATCCTATGGCGCACCACATCTCATATTGTATGTATTTTTCTATGCTCGGTAATAGCCGGCGCAACTGGTTATGTTCGAGATTATTCCGAGTTCGCCGGGCAACGCCGAATATATCTAGATGCTGAGCAAGCCCTACGCACCAACCAACAAGAGCTGTATCAATCTCTTAAACTTAACCTGCAAGGTTACCCACTGCTAGTATACTTAGATTACAAGGAGGCCAGTACCAAATTATACCAGGGTGATGATAGCCTATCTAGACGTTTTTTACGGTTATATCCAGATACCAGGCTTGCCGCTCGCTACCGTAACGAATGGCTAACCCAACTGGCAACACAACACCGTTGGTGGGAATTCATCTACAATGCAGGCCAGCATACCCTATCGATTAAATTACAATGCCTAAAACTGCAAGCCCTGCTGGCAATAAATAAACCCGAACAAGCCTTTGCCACCATAGCCCCGTTATGGGTTTCTGGAACTTCACAACCTGAATGCGATGCTCCATTCGCAGCCTGGGTACAAACAGGTCAAGTTAGCACAGATCTAGTCTGGCAACGTATTGCGGCTGCTATGAAAGGAAATCAACCAGATGTAGCATCTGGATTAAAGTCCATGCTCAGTGCCGATGATCAAATTTGGCTCGAACGTTGGTTAAAAATAGATTCAAATCCCTATACCATATTACAGCAAGAGCAGTTTACATCCCCACATCCGCAACGGGAAACGATGCTAATCTTTGGGTTAACAAAGCTGCTTAGAAAAAATTCTAGGAGAATACCCTCAGCTTGGGATAATCTTAAAGATCGCTACGAATTTACCACTGATCAGCGGAATATGGCTAGACGCTACGTGGCACAGGCCTATTTACGCTTTGCTTCAAATAGTGTGCTATCCAAGCTTGATAACATAGATGGCATAGTTGATCCGGATGTGCAACGTAAACGTATTTTGATCGCCTTAGATAATGAACAATGGAATCAAGTAGTATCGTTGGTAGATGCTATGCCACCTGAGGAGCGTGATACTCCGCCCTGGCAATATTGGAAAGGCCGTGCATTATTGGAATTAGGCAAAACAGCTGAAGCGCAGGCTGCACTAACGTCAGCCTCCAAGGATCGGGTGTATTACGCATTTTTAGCTGCTGATCGAGCTAATATTGATTACTATTTACCTAATAATCCATTGCAAATAAACTCAGATTCTCTGTATAAGATGTTAGAATCCAATACGGTGCGCTGCGCCCAACAATTACGTTTATTAGGACGTATGGGAGAAGCACGCCTAGAATGGCGCTGGTTGATCAAAGATTTAAACCCAGAAGATTTACAAACCGCAGCCTACATTGCGTCCAGTTGGGCGTGGCACGACCAGGCTATTTTTACCCTAGCTCGCAGCGATTATTGGGACGATTTAAACTTACGTTTTCCATTGGAATACCTAGAATTAGTCAATAAATATGCTCAAGAACGTCAAATACCGGCTGCCTGGATCTTTGCTATTATGCGTCAAGAAAGCACCTTTGCCCAAGATGCTAGATCGCCATCTGGCGCTCTAGGCCTAATGCAACTCATGCCAGGCACTGCCCAACATGTAGCCCAAGGTCTAGGTCAACCCACCCCCAGCCGATTAGGTATCTTGGAGCCAGAAACCAACATTGCATTAGGCAGTGCATACCTGAGTTCTATGCTGCAACGTTTCGATGGCAACATAGTATTGGCTACTGCTGCATACAATGCTGGACCCGGTCGAGTTAGCAAATGGCTCCCTAAAAAACCTTATGCTGCCGATATTTGGATCGAATCCATACCCTATCAAGAAACCCGTACCTATGTGCAAAGGGTCATGGCTTACATGATATTGTACGAAAATCGTCTAGGGTTAAAGCCGGGGTCAATCTCACAACGCTTATCCCCAATTAACCCTAAATAACAGCTCATTGCTACCGCTAGGTGCAATAAATAAACATTGTGCCTGCTGATGATGCTGGCATATTAAATCTTATAATTGGATAATTAAATAACGATACATAGTATAATCTGATATACTATGGCAAAATTATAAACTCAACCAAATCTAATATTGGAGACATTATTGCAGTGCGTATAATTTTGCTAGGCGGACCTGGGGCTGGCAAAGGTACCCAGGCTGGATTCATCAAAGAAAAATATGCAATACCCCAAATTTCTACAGGGGATATGCTACGGGCCCACGTCAAAGCTGGTAGCGAGCTAGGCAAGGCTGCCAAGGCCATTATGGATGCTGGTGGTCTGGTTTCAGACGATATCATCATGGGTATGGTTTCCGAACGCATCAAACAAGATGACTGCAAAAACGGCTACCTATTTGATGGTTTTCCCCGCACTATTCCTCAGGCTGATGCCCTCAAAGCTGCCGGCGTGCAGCTAGACGCGATAGTAGAGATCGATGTACCAGATGAGGAAATCATCAAACGCATGTCTGGTCGGCGGGTACATTTAGCCTCTGGTCGTACTTATCACGTAGTATTTAATCCACCGAAGGCTGAAGGTATTGATGATGTTACCGGTGAGCCTTTGATCCAACGTGAAGACGACAAAGAAGAAACCGTACGGCAACGCCTCAAAGTGTATCATGATCAAACCGAACCGCTAGTGAATTACTACAGCCAATATGCTGCAAGCGGCGAGCCTAACGCGCCTAAATACCATAAAATTGCTGGTATAGGTACCGTAGACCAGATTCGGGA
The DNA here is from genome assembly GCA_001276605.1 of Achromatium sp. WMS2. Taxonomy (GTDB): domain Bacteria; phylum Pseudomonadota; class Gammaproteobacteria; order Chromatiales; family Chromatiaceae; genus WMS2. The sequence goes on along the minus strand of JXSN01000002.1, from coordinate 10,579 downwards.
TGCGATCTTCGGAGCTTTAGGTTAGAGTAAAATCAGCGACCTTTTGGTAGTCTTAGACGTTGTAAAATTATGATTAAGCAGTGAAATACTGTGTGTCCACGTCAGCCTTATGAGTTTCTATCTGTCGAGACTACCAATCTCCAATGCTGTGTTATAAAGTTCCGTGTTAGTAATATAGTATAATTTATATTGATAGATAAATTATTTTACCCAATGTAATTTGTGATTATCTACTCTATCTATGCTCAGTGCCTTGAACTTGGGACCGTGGTAATAATTTTTGCTTGTTCGATCTAACCTTTGGTTAGGCGTCGGTCTTGATTTAGGGTAAATATGTGCTAAAAATCTAAACATTAATTATTTGAGGTAGCAACCGTGGCCGTAGCCGAGCTTACAGCAGCCAACTTTGACGACGTAATTACGAAAAACGATTTCGTGATAGTGGATTTTTGGGCCCCGTGGTGTGCCCCCTGCCGTTCCTTTGCTCCGGTATTCGAAAAGGTATCCAAAGACTTTGAAAATATACATTTTGCCAAGGTCAATACCGAAAAAGAGCAGGCTATTGCTGCTGAGTTTCAGATTCGCTCAATACCTACCCTGATGATTTTTCGGGAACAAATCATAATTTTCAATCAACCCGGTGCTTTGCCAGAAAATGCCCTGCGCCAGGTTTTAGACAACGCTAGTAAGCTAGACATGGATGATGTGCGGAAACAGATTGCTGAACGTAAGAAAAATTAGTAGAGATATCAACGTCTAGATTGCGCACCGTTGCTACGGCTCGCAGTAGCTAACGGTGTGTGATTATAAGATTATCTGATGTAAAGATGAGATAATGCTATTATATTACAATAGGCTAAAATAACTCCAAACTTATTCAAGTTTGAAGGCATTCAAACCGACGCGAACCAATTACCGCCTTTTAGGAAACCCTCCTTCACTTTCAACTCCTTAGCTATGACGATAGCCTTGGTCCTACGGCGGCATTCGGATTCATTCAGGCGCCCCTTGGCCAGTTTTTGCATCAATGCTGCCGCATCAAAAAACTCTTTCTTATCAATCTTGCCATCATTACTCGCAAATTGTTCGAGAACCTCTTGAGTCCTTTGTTCTAAAAAGCTTTCCAATGTGTAATCTTCATGCTCACAAACATAAAGCAGGGCATCCCGTGCGCTATCCAAACTTATCCCAAACTGGATAGCAATCTTTAGGATTTCCTTCTCTTCAGCGCGGTCCACATACCTATCATCGTATGCACGTAGCTTAATTTCCTGAACAAAACGTCGTTTTATTTCTTCAAGATTCATATTTAACCCACCTTAATACACAACTATTCTGAGCCGGAATTTTAACATTTTGTACAGACTGCATTGGTTGCTGTCAATCTAATTAGCTACCTGGCAACAATTATACCCTATTCTAATTTTATTGTATATAGAAAACAGACATAAATTTAGCAAACACCTCCAATGGCATAGCATTTGCCTTCGACCATGCAAATTGCTATCCTGTGGTGACCTTGTTATAATAATATTTTACTCATGTCATATTTTTAAATGAGTAAACAAAGTCAAACTGTAATTTTAATGAGAATTAACAACGGTGCACAGATTAAAATATGGAATTGTTGCAGTACTAATCGGTTTGATACCAACCTTATCAATTGCTGATGACTCTAGCGGCCCCAGTATTTCTGGAGGTATCACTGTAACCACTCAGGCCGCTAAAGATGACCGGGTGAAAACTGAAACTCAGGTCACTGCAGATCTGGAAGGAGTTGTGCCGCTTGGGCCAGGTAGTATTAACATTCATGTGGAAGCCAGCAGCACCCCCAGCTCCAGCGATGGTGTTACCGTATTAGTTCCCGAAACCAATGATGACGTAGGCAGTGCCGTAGACAAAAAAAATCACGGGCGCATTCAGGTGTCGGAGTTATTTTATAGTTTGCCTTATGGTAATAGCAATTTTGATATTGGTCTGATGGACGCTAGTGCGAACCTGGATACGGATGCGATAGCAAATGATGAGACCAGTCAGTTTTTGTCTGGCAGTTTAGTTAACAATCCGACAATCGAATTTCCTGATTATACTTTGGGAATAAGAATGGACTCGGAGCCTGAGAGCGCAGGGGTAGGTTATCACCTTTTAATTGGTAGTTCACACGGTATTGCTGATAACGATAATTATGATTATAAAGACCTATTTGATTTAAACGCTAAGAATTCTGATAGCAGGCGAAAAGGTGTGTTTGCAGCTGCCGAAGGCGTATGGAAAACTCCGGCACTAACCAGCCGATTGGGTATTTGGACCAATACTAGCGATCACCTTCGCGCTTCTAATAATACTTTGACCGATAAAGCCAATTACGGCATATACGGCGGCCTGAACGGTGCTTTAGGTGCTGGCACCTGGAGCCTACGGGCGGGTTGGGCTGATCCGTCACTATCACGTAACAACTGGGGTCTAGGCGCAGCAATGGAATACCCTGTATCGGTAATGGCTAAGGTTGGTCTAGGTTTGACTCATACCATAGCTTCCGCTGACCTAGCCGGAGCTGATGACACCACATTGATTGAACTGTATATGCGCATCGACTTGCACGAACATCTACAGGTAACACCTCTGATTCAGTATGTTAATAACCCCAATTTCGATGGTTCTGGTACCGTTATAGACGCACAGCAATGGATAGCTGGAATGCGATTACAAGTACCTTTTTAGCATTATATCTGGATTAACCATTGCTAATAACGCTAATCTGATATAAGTTATGTAAAATAGAATTAAAAGTGGCTTTTTTAACGTGCAGCAAAAAATTTTAATTTTACTGTTGCAATTCCTGTCCCTATTGCCTTGGCCAATCATACAAGGCGTAGGGTGGTTGATTGGACAGGTTCTGGCTCGAATTCCAAATCGCCAACGCCGCGACGTGCTCATCAATATTCGCTTATGTTTACCACAATTAAGTTCTCAAGAACAAGTGCGGTTACGGCATAAAACCATGATTAATTTTGCGCGCACATACGTTGAACTAGCAGCGTTATGGTTTTGGAAACCGGAGCGCGTACTAAAATTAGTAAAGTTAGAAACCAATATAGAATTATTACAGCATAAACCTGGCTGCGGTATTATAGTGTTAACTCCGCATCTAGGAGCTTGGGAACTTGCTGGTTTATACATGACCAAATATCAAAGTATCACTAGCATGTATCGGCCACAATCCCAGCATTATGGCTTGCTGGATGCTTTAATTCTCAAGGCTAGACAACGTTCAGGGGCCATACTAGTACCAGATAATAGTATAGGAATTAAAAAGTTGCTGATTGCGATCAAGGACGGCCAAAACATTGGTATTCTACCAGATCAAGTAACACGTGAAACTACAGGCTCGGTTTTTGCCCCGTTTTTTGGACGACCAGCAGTAACCATGTTGCTAGTGGCCGGTTTAGCGCGGCGCAGTGGAGCCAAAGTGGTGTTTATCTTTGCCGAACGTTTACCCTGGTGTCGCGGTTTTCACATCCGCTGTTTACCAGCACCAGATGGTATAGATTCCGCAGATGATCAGGTAGCGGCTAATGCCCTTAACCAAGGCGTGGAAAATTGTATTAAGCATTGTGTTGAACAATATCAATGGACTTACCGACGTTTTAGACGGCTACCTGAGCAACAGCCTAACCCATATAATGGCCCGTTAATTTAACCACTAAGCATTGGGTTATAATCACATTTAAGCGCAGCATTCAATTTAAGCATGAATTTACAACATACGGATGTTGGAGGGTTGATCGCAGGTGTAGACGAGGCAGGGCGTGGTCCATTAGCAGGACCGGTGATTGCCGCGGCTGTCATTTTAGATCCTAAGCATACAATTGCTGGTATAACCGATTCTAAACAGCTCAGTGCCAAGCGTCGTGACCACTTATACCAAAGCATTTGCAAACATGCACTAGCCTACGCCATAGGTCGGGCAGAAGTAATAGAAATAGAAAATATTAATATTTTACAAGCTAGTATGTTGGCTATGCAGCGGGCGGTTCTCGCTTTGCAACTAAAGCCTGACTTAGTTTTGGTAGACGGCAATAGGTGCCCAGATATTCCATACCCAGTGCAGGCTGTAGTACAAGGCGATCGCAATATTGTGGCAATTGGCGCCGCGTCCATACTGGCTAAGGTAACCAGGGATCGGGAAATGATAGCTCTGGACCAGCAATTTCCGGGGTATGGATTTGCAGTACACAAAGGTTATCCTACCAAGGCCCATTTGGATAATCTACGTAAATTAGGGGTTAGCTCAGTTCACAGAAAGACCTTTAGCCCAGTGCGTGCGCTACTAAAGTAGTATCTACCAATTACGGCATAGCGGCTATTTGTTGGATTCGGATATGGTCGTGTTTTCTTCGTTTATTCGGCGTGGTCTAGCCTCGGAAACTCTAATTGCAGTGCGCTCTCTGGGCTCTCTTAAGTTTTCAACTGTAATATCCGTGCCAATGAATATGCCCTGAAAGGCGCATAAAATTACTAAAAGTCCTACCGTACTATAAGAATTATTAGCGGGTGTAAGGGCGTATAATCGCTCCCTGTGTTGCTTGTATTCTAGCGGATTACCAATAATCTTAGTTTGTAACAGTTCAGCATCCCCGGCACAGGCTGAGACCCAATGCACTTGATCACTAGCAGGTTCTAAGAGGCAAGCAATGTTGGACAACCTTGCTACTAGGCGCTCCAGCCAATGCTCACTGTTGATATTGCATTCATCCGACCCGGCCAGGTATAGGTAACGTGCTCTCATTACGGGGTCAGGGCTAGTTTTGGTTTTTGTTAGTTTTTGTGGATTATAATCTCGCCAGTAGGCAAATATATCGACAAAACCTTCTGGTAATTTCGGTCCAGATGCCTGGAGTGGATTCTTAAGCTCCTGGTAGGCCGTAACCGCCTGCTGTAAAACTGCATGTCTGGATGCTGGCGTTGCCCAATCACAAGGTTTCTGAGTCCAATGTTCACAAAGTTCTAAAACTTGTTGTAATCTTAGATGCGGAATATGCTCAAATAATCCCCTATCATCACCAATTAATTTTAGGTAAGTAAAGCGTTGGGAACTGTTAATTCCAGCCCGGACTAGAGCGGTGCGATAGGAGTTGCGTAACTCAAGATCTGCATTCTTTAGCATAACTTGAGCTATGCAATCTAACAACTTTGGTGTAGCAAGTCTCAACGCCTGAGTGAAGAGGCTGCCGTCTTCATCCTGTAGTGCTAAATAATCCTGTACATTACCAGTGCCTAAAGCAAACAGGGCTTCCAAAGCTGGACTGCTAGGCACATGTTTCTGTTGCGTAATTATTTGTTCCAGTTGTTGCGATTGAGTATAAGCCCAAGCTGAGTACAAGCCGTCACTTATCGTAGCATCGTTGGTAGGTAAAAAATGTGCTAGGCACACAACTGCGTTTATGACATTTGAGCTTGTGTCTTGGTTAACTAAGGTTAATACCTTATGGGCTAAGCGTTTATCCAAAGGTTGGGATTCAGGCCACCCAATGTGGGCTAATACTTTGGCCAGGTTGGGATGTGGGTTAGTGGACCAGAAACGCCATAAGGCCTCAATATCCTGCTCGCCGTGCTTAGGCGCAATCTTTTCTAGTATTTCTATAATTAATCTAGAATTAGGATGGTTACTATTGAGGGCCTCGGCTAAGGCCATAAATGTTTCTAGACAAGGCTTGCGGGCTAAGGATCTGATAGCCATTTGGCGGCGCCAATTACCAAAGATTCCTTGGCTGTAAATACGCTGTATAGCTGAAGATGCTGTCACTATTTTAGAATATCTGGTTAAAATACAAGTTTATAAATTAATAATCACAGTTTTTAGCACTGAATGTTGAGTATAGGGTAGCTAGGATATGGTTTATGATTATGTCATGAATTTCACTAAGTTCTGTCCATATTCACGATCTATGAGCAAACCACCAACAAGTAGCAATAGTACTGAACACTCAATTTGCCGTAAAGCTGCCCTGCGAAGTAATCGGCAATGGTGCCAACTATACCATTTAACATGTGCGGCATCAATATCCGCTTTTAACATAACACGAATAACCATGGTCTAATGCAAGGGAAACCCGGCAAGCGTAATATCGAGCGCGTTACTGAAGTAGTACCAGATATGGCTGTTCCGTTTTAATTTGGTAGCCAATTAGTAATCACCTGGCCTGTTGATAATCGGTGGCATGAGCCACCATTTTATGACGGAACAGCTATACTAATTGCTCCTCAGTGCTTCATACCGTGGGGAACCTTGGCACCTTGACCCTGCCGAAACGTGTTCCCTCCTGAATTACACTTGCCTGGCCCCTCCGTCGCCGTCCGTTACCTTCCGACGCTGGCTACTTACCTTTTGCGAGTTCGAGCAAGTGTTTATGTATAGGTACGGACCCGCACAGGTAGGATTTCGCTCGATATGTCCATAATTATCGAGCGGCATCGTTTAATGACTTAGCCGACGGTACCTGCGGCTCACACCCCACGCTTGGAGCATGGGAACGATCAAAACTGTGCGATTACACTGTACTAATCGCAGATACGGTCTACAAAATGTCTTGATCAGCGTTAGGGGTTCCTTAAACACAGTTATATTTCATTGTCGATAGCGTCAAAAATGTTGGTCCATCCGCAAAGATGCTGTTTTATGATAATAGCTAGGGTGGTAATGTGCTCAGAGGTAGCGTTTAATGCTGGTATATAACCATATTCGGTACCTCCAGCATGTAAAAAATACTCTCTATTCTCTACGGCAATTTCGTCTAATGTTTCCAGACAGTCCGTTGCAAATCCAGGGCATATAATTTGAACTTTCCTAGTACCATGCTGCGCTAAACTTTGTAACTGTTGATCCGTATATGGCGTTAACCATTCAGCTGATCCTAGGCGTGATTGGAACGTCATTTGCCAACATTTATGGTCTAATTTTAAGGCTGTTGCCAGTAACTCCGCAGTTTGTTTACACTGCCAGTAATATGGATCACCTGCTTGTGTATAGCTTTTAGGAATGCCGTGGAATGACATTAACAATTGATCAGGACGGCCATGAATGTCCCAATACTGGTGTACACTTTTGACTAAAGCATTGATATATAATGGATTGGTATGATAGGAGCGAATAAACCTTAATTCTGGAATTACGCGCCAACGTTGTAAAATTGATGTCACGGCGTCAAATACTGAGCCGGTGGTAGTTGCTGAATATTGTGGGTATAAAGGCAATACTAATAATTTTTGAACGCCAGCGTGTTGTAAATTGGCAATAGCATCCGTTATGGAGGGGACGCCATAACGCATACCCAATTCTATCTGTACTTGATCTGAGTAGTTTTCGGTTAATATTGTGCGTAATGCTTGTAACTGAAGTTTGGAAATTACAAGTAGAGGCGATCCAGCTGGTGTCCATACTCGCTGGTAAGCTCGGGCCGAGCGGGCGGGGCGAAATGGCAATATCAGGCCGTGTAGAATTAACCACCATAAGGGTCTAGGAAGCTCTACTAGGCGTGGGTCAGTCAAAAATTCTCGTAAGTAAGCGCGTACTGCTCGAACGTTGGGCGCTGTAGGCGTGCCTAAATTTACAATTAGTATGCCTATTTTAGAAGTATTGCCATGCTGATGATTGCTACTATTGATATAACGCATATTTATTGGTTAATTTGCTAGAGTTTGTTGACATATGACATTATTATGATTATGGGCTTGCGGGGGACGCTGGAGCATCCCCGGCGGCGTTCCCACGTTGGAGCATGGGAACGATCAATGAGGATCAGGTTGTGTTGCTACTCTGGAGTATGGGAAACTATCAAAATATGTTGTTATGAGGATACAGGATTTATCGGGCGAGATGCTTAAGCTCCTGGGTGTGAACGATAAATAATATATGTTTCTTAAGCATAGAAAAGAGCATCAAGCTGTTGGTTGAGGTGGCCAGAGTCCATACTCGTCTAGCTTGATCGGTACATATCATAGCTACATAATAGGTAATTACCATGGTACATGTATTAACACGCACTAAAATTCCAATAATTTTAATTTTGGTGTGTACTGAATGCCTAGCCACTTTGATATACAGCGGATACCACTTACTGCGACTATGCCGCCGTATTTGGCACTATCTTGGCGTAAATCAGTCGGATTAACTCCGGGTGTTTCTGCAATTTCCAGAGCATGTCCAATCAACCATTGTTCAATTTCAGCAGCGTCGACCTCTAGGTGAAATTGCAATCCCAGTGCATGTTTACCATAGGAAAAGGCTTGATTAATGGTAAGCGGACTGGAAGCAAGACGTAGGCATTGTTCTGGTAAGTCAAAGGTATCTCCATGCCAATGTAATACCCGATAGTTGCAAGATGCTAGTTCAGATAAACAAGATTGTTCGCCATCTGGCGTTAAACTGATCCGATGCCAACCAATTTCTTTGGCAGTACCTGGGTATACCGCACTACCTAAGGCTTTAGCCATGAGCTGTGCGCCCAGACAAATACCAAGTAGTGGTTTTTCAGCATGCAATCTGCGTTCTATCAGGTTCAACTCGCGACGTAGAAAGGGATAATCAGTGTCTGAGTAGGCTCCAATAGGCCCGCCTAATACGACCAATAGATCTGGTTCTAGTGGATTAAGTTGAGATAAACTAACTTCGTTCGCGTCTATATAGCGAATATTCCAACTATTTAAGCTAAAAAAGGGTCCTAAAACCCCTAGATGCTCAAAAGCAACATGACGTATAGCTACAATTTCTTGCATGATTTTATCATTAAGTTTTAGTTCTATTTTGGGTTAATTACTTAATCTACCATTGTCCCAATAGCCATCTATTACTGTTCCATCTGATAGATACTGAGATCCATAGCCGTTGCGAACATTGTTTTTAAAGCTACCGGTGTAATATTCACCATCCGCATATCGTTGTATTCCCTGACCATTAGCGCGGCCATTTTGGCACTCTCCTTCGTAATTACCACGGCCAATGCGTAACTTACAGATATGGCTGTTATTGGTGGCTTGTATGCCGCAGCCAGTAAAACAAAAATCCCCTGTTAAGCCAGCGGTATAATTAGCTGGTAATTGCGGTGGATAAGTATTAGCAGCTACGGTTTGAGCTACGCGTTTGAACAAAGATTCTATGGGGATGGGGTCTCTAATATGTTGCAATAATGCCGCAGTGTAGGGACTGTTCCTGGCATCAATAGTACCATCAGCTGCAACTTCGCCGGCTGCTGTGGCATACATGATTATAAATTCCCGCAGTGGGATCATCGGTGCCAAACCAGTGCCTGCTAAACCGGCTTTGGCTGTTTGTTCCTCGTTGCGACAGGCATCTAAGATCATGATTTTAGTCCCACTAGTGGCATTTTGCATAATTCGCTGAACTATGTGGGCTGATACTCCACCTTTAGGTTTACTTAGGCTATAATCTACTGGGACTAGTATATTTTCACCGCCTATTTGTAAGCCATGTCCGGAAAAATATAGCAAGGCTACATTGGCACCCTGTGCAGTATAACCAAAGCGTTTAATCGCGGCGTCCAATTCCTTTTTGTTTGTATTGGTAACTAAGGTTACGCTAAATTCCACATCTTGTAATGCCGCGGCAATATCTTTGGCGTCATTGATTGGGTTGGCCAAGGGGCGGATATTCTGGTATTGATTGTTGCCGATTATGAGGGCTACTTTTTTGGCAGCTTGATGCCTAGGTGCTGTTGCCCTTGCTTTAATAAAAATACTAACTAGCTTGGTATTGGTACGGAATAGTGGTAAGTTATGTCCTAAGTTAATAGCCCCCCGAACTGGACTAGTAATTGTAAAGGACAACCAAATGAAAATCACAATTTTTAGATTGTTCATAACAGATTTTAGCAATTTTTAAAAATTTAGCCAGGTAGAGTACGCATCGCGTACCTTACCATGATGCAGACAATAACTCAATAATCCTCTATGTCGTATTTTCATCGTTGCTATATTCCAGGTGGTTCTGATTTTTTTTTCACTATTGCGACTGAACAGCTTGAAAAGGTACGCGGTTCGTACCCTACCGGGCTCTATGCGGCAACCTCATTTCAGGTTGCAAGTACATGACCATGTCGGGCACCCTACCATCACGCACAAGGAGGATCCGTAGGGCGGGAGAAACGCAGTGAATCCCGCCGGAACGTAGTAATTGCGCCCATAGCGCTGTAGAGGAACAGCAGGCGAGACGCCCGCGCTCCCAGACGCGCTTTCCCCCTCTCCATCAATGGAGAGGGGGCAGGGGGTGAGGTCTATGCATGTGGTGTAAATCTATAATTGGCGGGATTCACTGCGTTTCTCCCGCCCTACGGGTAAAGATGGCCCTCACTCCGTCATTCCGGCATGGATTGCCGGAATCTAGAAGCCAGGGATGGTTACATAAAATTTACTCATCCCCTCTTGCTATTCTCAAAAAAATCCTTTATCCTGGGGAAATGCGTTTCTTTGAATATCTAATATACCAAACCAATAGAGGATAGGTATATTCTTACCATGGTAAGAAGTTGGGTTTGTTGTTTTACCATCCCTGGTATCTTTAACC
>JXSN01000001.1 GCA_001276605.1 Achromatium sp. WMS2 | reverse complement strand
GAGCTTCGACAACATGCGAGTAGAGAGAATGTTCAATTTGTGATCTTAAAATTGTAATATGCTGTTCCAAGCGTAGCCTTAAATCTTTGCGTTCCCAAGCTAGGCTACTAGCTGTCATGATAATTGTGATAGACAGAACCACTATCAAAGGTGCAGATACGGTAAATTGTCTGCCTTGCCACGCGACGTGGGATCGTAGCAACCAGACTAGGGTCAATGGGGTAAAAATAAACACGCCGGTGGCATCTCCAATCCACCACATGGCAAAATTAAGGATAAAATTTTGTTGCGGAATGCTACCGGCAATGAGTAAAATCAAGGCTCCAACAGTGGCATTAATAATACAGCTGCCTATACCCCAAGCAAAAAAGCTCAGAATTTACCGTATCTGCACCTTTGATAGTGGTTCTGTCTATCACAATTATCATGACAGCTAGTAGCCTAGCTTGGGAACGCAAAGATTTAAGGCTACGCTTGGAACAGCATATTACAATTTTAAGATCACAAATTGAACATTCTCTCTACTCGCATGTTGTCGAAGCTCTGCATTCTTTAAGGAGTTTTTTTGACGCTTCCCAACATGTAAGCCAAGATGAATTTCGCATTTTTGCTTCTAGACTATCAATTTATTTCCCAAGTTTATCCGCTTTATCCTGGAATCCATTAATAACTGCGGATCAACGTGCGGCGTTTGAAGATAGCATGCGCCAAATAAACTTGCCCGACTTTCATATCAAACAAATAGATCAAAATGGTCAGCTTGCGCTGGCTACCGCACGTCCTAAGTATGTTCCGGTTCAATATATAGAGCCATACCAAGAGAACAAAGCAGCTTTGGGCTATGATGTTGCCTCGCAACTGCAAAGATCTAATGCTTTAGAGCAAGCACGAGATAGTGACAAAGCTGTGGCCACGGGTAAGTTGCGCTTAGTTCAAGAAACTGGCGACCAGTTTGGAATTTTAGTCTTTCTACCATTGTATCAACACGGACGGTTGCATAATACGGTGGCAGAACGTCGGCGTAATCTAAAAGGCTACTTAGTGGCGGTGTTGCGCGAGAAAATCATTCTGAATGAAATTATATCATATATGAATACTAAAGAGCTGTATTATCAACTAATTGATTATACTGATCCCTCAAATAAACAAATATTATTTGTAAGTTCACCCAGTGGAGTACGCCAAAAGCTTCCTACACAGACTACACGTTTATTTGATTATAATATTCAACTAAATTACTCCTTATATATTCCTTTTGCACAAAGAGAATGGCGTCTTGAGGTAAATGCCAATCAAATATATTTTTACGCCAATCGTTCAGCAAGTGCATGGCTTATACTTGTAGTAGGCTTGCTTTTAACAGGTATAACCGGAATTTTTGTGTTGATAGTATCTGGACGCAGCGTTATTTTAAAAGAATTAGTGAATGAACGTACTTCTGAACTAGAATATGTGAAAAAATATAATGAATTAATTCTTAATTTTGCAGGAGATGGTATTTATGGATTAGATAGAAACGGAATTACGACTTTTGCAAATAATGCTACTGTACGCATGACGGGATGGGAAATTACTGACTTGTATGGGCAAGATCAGCATGATATTTTGCACCACTCCAGGGCGGATGGTACTCCATATCCTCGTATGCAATGTCCTATTTACATTTCTATTGAGGATGGCGAAGTTCACCATTCAGCCGATGATATATTTTGGCGCAAAGATGGTAGTTATTTTCCTGTGGAATACACTAGTGCGCCGGTTGTAGACGATGATCAAATTATAGGGGCCGTGGTAGTATTTAGGGATATTACGCAACGTCTGGCGTTGGAAGCCGAGCTACGCAAATTTTTAACTGCTATCGAACAGAATCCATCATCTGTGGTAATAACTGATTGCAAAGGTGCTATTGAGTATGTTAATTCGAGGTTTACCGAAGTAACTGGGTATAGTATAAAAGAAGCAATTGGTCAAAATCCGCGTATTTTAAAATCTGGCACAATGCCCCAGTTTACATACGAGGAATTATGGTACACCATTTTGTCTGGAAAAGTATGGCGTGGTGAGCTGCATAATAAAGCTAAAGATGGCACATTATTCTGGGAATCTATATCAATATCTCCTCTTAGAAACTCTGCAAATAAAATCACACATTTTGTTGCGGTAAAGGAAAATATTAGTTCTCGTAAACAGATAGAAGCGGCACTTATGGAATCTAACAAGGAATTGCAACGTTTTGTGTATACTATCTCCCACGATTTGCAAGAGCCAGTACGCACGATAACTAGCTTTGCCAACCTACTTGCTCAGCGTAATCAGGGAAAATTTGATGGTGAATCGCAAGAATTTATGGAGTTTATTACGGACGGCACCCAACACATGTCGTGTATGATTCGTGATTTAGTGGATTTTTCACGTATTAATACCAAAGGCAAACATTTACTACCGGTTAATAGCTATGAAATTATTCATGTGGCTATTGAGAATTTGGTTTTGGCTATTGAAGAGAGTAAAACTACCATGACCATGCCAGATGAGTGGCCAATTGTGCTGGGTGATCGTGGTCAACTAATTCATTTATTTCAAAATATCTTAAGCAATGCAATTAAGTATCGCAATAAAACACAAGCCCCCCGCATCAATATTCGTGTACAAAAACTCAAGAAGTTGTGGCATTTTGCTGTTCAGGATAATGGTATTGGGATTGAATCGCGTTTTTTTGAAAAAATATTCGCTATATTTCAAAGATTACATGATGTTGAAGAATATGAGGGGACAGGTATTGGTTTGGCACTATGTAAGCGAATCGTGGAGCGGCACGGAGGTACTATCTGGTTAGAAAGCACCGTGGGGCAGGGTACAACATTCTTTTTTACCCTAATGGCAGCTTAAAGTGTATAAACATACAATACTGTCAATATATTCAATAATTATTTCAGTACAGCAGATAATTACCGGTATTTATAATGTAGGATGTGCATGTTTGCGAATGTTAAATCATCCGGCCGCGGCTTGGATTATTTTGATTGTTTCTACCATATTGACAGCGATAGCCTGGAGTATTTCCAATCAAGCTATGCTGGCCAGGGCTGCGGATCGATTTAAGTTTGAGTCTACGGATATTAAAAATGCTATTAATAGGCGCATGTTGGAATACGAATCTGTATTACGCGGCGGTGTTGGCTTTTTTCAAGCCAATCACGGGCATGTTAGCCGTGATCAATGGCATATCTATGTCAATACATTAAATATTGATCGCTATTTTCCTGGAATTCAGGGCATAGGGCATAGCCTGGTGGTACAGCCCGAAGACGTAGAGGTCCATAATAATGCCATTCGCAGCCAAGGTTTTCATAATTATCGCATATATCCAGAAGGAAACCGGGCTGTGTATACTGCAATTATTTATTTAGAACCCTTTGATTTTCGTAATCAACGCGCTTTTGGTTATGACATGTTTTCGAACCCAGTACGTCGGTTGGCAATGGAGCGCGCTCGGGATACTGGTCTAATGGCTGTTTCTGGTATGGTGACATTAGTCCAAGAAACTGAAACTGATATCCAACAAGGTTTTCTTATGTACTTGCCACTGTATACAGAAAACTCTCCCCTTGAAACTGTGGCCGAGCGCCGCAATTCTTGGTATGGTGTAGTGTATAGTCCATTTCGAATCAAAGATTTAATGCAAGGGATATTGGGAGTAGGAATGGCAGATGTTGGTTTTGAAATCTTTGATGGCAAGAGCATTAATTCCGAACATTTGTTGTATAAAAGTGATACTAATGCTGTTTTTTCAAATCCAAAGCCGGATTTCTTAACCACCGAACCTTTGGTATTTGGTGGTCATACCTGGACCTTAAGGCTTTTTTCATACCCGTCCTATATTTCTCCCGTAGAATCTGGGCAACCAATGTTAGTTGCTATTGGCGGAATGGTAGTTGATTTGCTGTTATTTGTTATAATCGGTTCCATATCTAGGCAGCAAAAACGGGCTGAGGAATTAGCCAAAGCCATGACTACGGAATTAAGTAAAAGTAAGGATATTTTAGCAGAAAAAAATGCTGCACTTAAGCTTTATAATGAAGAATTACGCCAATTTGCTTATATCGCTTCGCACGATCTTAATGAACCTCTGGATGTTATACAGCCTTATTTACAACTGCTGAATAGTCATTATCGGGAGCAGTTGGATAAGGATGCAAATGAATTCATTGATTTTATTCAGGAAAGCGTGCAAAATATGAAGGAAATGACGCGAGATATGTTGATATATGCTAAAATTGGCTCTAAACCAGGTGATTATGTAATAACTGCTCTAGATATTCCCTTGAACATAGCACTTGCAAACATTCAAGAAAGGATTTCGGCCACTGGTACTATCATTAGTAAAGATCCTCTACCAGCAGCATATATCGACTGCCATTTGATAGAATTTGTATTTACTAATATTCTGGATAATGCAATCAAATACGCTCAAAAAAATGTTGTTCCACGCGTGCATATTGGAGTAGAAGTAACGAGTAATGAATGTGTTATATCAATAAGTGATAATGGCATTGGTTTTGATCCAGGTCTTACTGGGCAAATTTTTTTGATGTTTAAAAAGCTTCATGCTAAAGATACTTATCCTGGTACGGGAGCTGGTTTGGCCATATGCAAACATATCATTGAGCAACATGGTGGACGCATTTGGGTTAAAACTCAGTCCGGATCCGGAAGTACTTTCTTTTTTACACTACGGTTACACAAGTTAGAAGCTGCGTAGTTATTTCCTTAAAATTCTTTTTGGATAAGCGTAACGATAATCATTAAGCCTAATCCAAGTTGGCGTTAATAAAAAAACGTGCGATTACGCTACTTTAATCGTACCTAAGAGCAAGATCTTGGAAATATACGCGTCGGCTGGAGGCATTATGCATATACTTAACGACCTAAATATTTTGATTGTCGAGGATAATCGCGCTCAGGCTCGCTTAATCGAAATATTTCTGCGTGAAATGGGGGTGAGAAATCCCATTATGGTTATGAAGCGCAGCAGTGATGCCTGGAACTTTTTATTTAGTGAGGTGCAAAAACGCCCCGATCACCTCCTTATATTTCTTGATCTGAATATGCCGGGGATTAATGGGTATGATATCCTACAAGAGATTAAAAAAAGAACCGATACTAAGGCGATTCCTGTCATAGTTATTACCTCGTCAGTCAATCCAGACGATAGGGAACTGTGCAAAAAATTGGGTGCCAATGCCTTTATTCAAAAACCTCCGTCTCTGGAATTAATCCGTGATACTGTAGCACAGCTATAAGTTAAATTGCTGCATAATTTTATTTGCTGAAATATATTTTTTAAAGTTATTTACCCAATATTAGGACCATTATGTCCAATCCTATATTACAAATCAAAAATTTAACCACACAATTAAGTACGACCAATCCACCGGCACGGGTGGTAGACGGAGTCGACTTGACCCTACAACCGGGCGAAACTTTTGCTTTATTAGGTGAATCAGGTTGTGGTAAATCTATGACGGCTTTGTCATTAATGCGCCTATTACCGCCATCAGGCCGCATAGTGCAAGGCAACATAATACTTGGAAACGGGGTAGATATACTAGATCTTCCAGAGCGCGATATGCGTCGCATGCGTGGCGGACGCATGGCTATGATCTTTCAGGAACCCCAAACCTCCCTTAACCCTGTAATGACAGTGGGCAAGCAAATTATCGAGGCGGTAGAATTACATGATAATCGAGGTGACAAAAACAATAAATTGCGGGTTTTAGAGTTGCTGGATGCGGTGGGAATTCCGGATGCGCAACGGCGGCTGCACGAATATCCACATCAGTTATCTGGTGGAATGAAACAGCGTATTATGATTGCCATGGCTCTAGCTGGTAAGCCTCAATTATTGATAGCCGATGAACCGACTACCGCACTGGATGTAACTATTCAAGCCCAAGTGTTACGCTTATTGAAAGATTTGCAGCGTGAAATAGGCATGGCGGTGTTACTTATCACCCATGATTTAGGAGTAGTCGCGGAAACAGCAGATCGTTTGGCGGTTATGTATGCCGGACAAATAGTTGAACAGGCAGCTTGCGACCAATTTTTTAAATCCCCATTTCACCCATACAGCCGCAAACTATTTGCCGCCTTACCCGATGCTAGCAAACGCGATCAACCTTTAGCTGTAATCCGGGGTATTGTACCACCGTTAAACAGTAAATTCATGGGGTGTCGTTTTGCTGAACGTTGCGAATTAACGCAAACAATATGCCACGAGCAATTGCCAGCTTGGAGCACACATGCAGATGGGGGGGTGCGCTGTCATCTGTGGTCTCAACAGGATAAGCAAACTCAAACACTTAGGAATCCGATACAAGATGTTGTTAAACAAGCTAAAGTTGAACCGATATTAGCAGTAAATGATTTGCGCGTATATTTCCCAATTCGCAGTGGATTATTGCAGGCTACCCGCGGTCAAGTCAAAGCTGTAGATGGAGTGTCGTTGACGGTAAAAACCGGCCAAACTGTGGCATTGGTTGGTGAATCTGGTTGTGGAAAAACTACAGTCGGCAAAGCTATCTTACAATTAATTCGTCCCACCGCAGGTTCTATCACCTTTGCTGATCAGGAATTAACCAAATTAACCGCGTCCCAATTACGACCGTTGCGCCGTAATTTGCAAATAATTTTTCAAGATCCATTTTCTTCTATGAATCCACGAATGTTGGTTGAGGACATAGTAGCCGAAGGTCTTGTATCCCAAGGCATAGGTAAGAATAAAAACGAGCGGCGCCTTAAGGTCCAACAACTGTTACAACAGGTGGGATTAACTGAAACTGCGGCGCAACGTTATCCGCATGAATTTTCCGGGGGGCAACGGCAGCGCATCTGTATTGCTAGGGCTTTAGCAGTTAGTCCTAAGCTCATTGTATGTGATGAACCAACTAGTGCTTTGGATGTTTCAGTACAAGCACAAATTCTTAATTTATTAAAAGACTTGCAGGTGAAACTGGGCCTATCTTACCTTTTTATCACACATAATATTTCTGTAGTTGCTTATTTAGCCCATGAAGTGGCGGTTATGTATTTAGGGCGCATTGTAGAGCATGGATTAGCCAACGAAGTTTTAGAAAATCCACAACATCCCTATACCAGGGCCCTGTTGTCCGCGGTGCCAGTGATAGATAGCACTGGTAAACCTGCGCCTATCCGCCTCGAAGGGGATTTACCTTCACCAGCCAATCCACCATCGGGTTGCCACTTCCATCCGCGTTGTCCTCAAATGGTACCTCAATGCAAATTAGAATACCCGCAACCAGTTACCATATCCCCTACTCATACAGCGCAATGTTTGCAGATTGTGAACCGGGTCACTTGCGATCAAGATGGTAATGTTAGTACAGTAAGCAGCTAAATATATATAAATAGTTACGCATCTAGTAAAAATTACACTTTGGTATTAATGTGATGCTTAATCTATACAAATTAAGGATTGCTGCTGGTACGCAACGCTAAGTACTGCACATAACACACTATATGAACAAACTAGCGCTTAATAACAAACACGGCCTAGGATTTTGGATGTCCTTTAGTATAGGGATTAGCTTGATAATTTTAGGTAGTATCGCGTTATTGCTGCAAATGTACGAACAAAAAGATTTGCTAATGCGACAAGAGCAAAAACGTGCTGAAACGGCAGCTAGAATGATACTTTCAAGCCTAGAAAGTTTGATGTTAGCTGGCAATATTCACCTAGTTAAAGACTGGCTAGAGCGTATTAGGAGAGATCCAGAAATAAAAATAGTGCAAATTTTACGTAATGATGGCTATGAGGCATTGCATGATCTTGATACTGTAAACAAAGTGAATGATTTTATTGGCACTCAGCGTTTTAGTCGTGAATCAACACCTTTAACCCGCCCTAAAGACATCGATCCTGTGGCATTGGTGAAGGCCGTAGCTGGCCAACACGTTGATATATCGGAAATTACACAAGGCCAATTTACTCATTTACTTCCAATCACCTTAAGCGAACCCTGCCGTTCCTGTCATGGTTATATTCAAGATAATGTTATAGGAATATTGAGGCTTACTACTGATTTTCAAGAAATACGTAAACGTATTGAAAAGGCATTGTACCGCAACCTAATAGCAGATATTCTTACTTTATCTATATTTACACTCGGTTTATATTTATTAATTTACTATAGGATCATAAAACCGATAAATGAACTATCTATTGCTGTAAAACGCATAACTATTGGAGATGTAGACACTAGAATACCGGTAATTTACCAAGATGAGCTAGGGATGTTGGCGATGGCCATGAACGAGATGGCCATAGGCTTGAGACGCACTATGGTATCACGCAAATTCGTCAGCAGCATTATGGACTCTATGCTAAATGCCTTATTTGTTATAGATCAGGAAGGTTTAATTCGGGCCGTTAACCCAGCAGCATGCTCGTTACTTGGATATAGCGAACAAGAGCTGTTAGGGCAAACGTTTAAAAAAATTTTATCAGTCGACTCAGTTACCGATCAAATTTGCCTTGGTTTAGAACACAAAGGGAAGGTGCACGAAGTTGAACGCCGTTTCATCGATCGTAATGGTTCTTCAATTCCAGTGCTTATGTCTTCAAGCCCGATCCTAGGCTTGCCTGGGAGCCGGGTGTGTGTAGCTCAAAACTTATCTGAATACAAGCGTATGGAACACGCTTTACTCCTAAGCCACAATAGCCTACGCGAAGTGGTGATGAAACATCATACGGGTATCATAGTAGCGGACACTGCTGGAAAAGTTTTGTTTGCTAATCATGCAGCTAGCAGTTTATTAGGCCAAAATATCGATAGTTTATCTAGCTCCACATTAGATTTAACTACGGTGCAGCGCAAGAAGGAAATTGACATCATACGTCCCCACAAACAACGCGGTGTGGCTAGATTGCATATAACCGAGATTGATTGGGAAGGCCAACGTGGATCTCTGCTGATGCTTGATGATGTTACCGATCGCAAAATTACTGAAGAAGCGATGTTACACATGGTATATCATGATGCCCTAACTGGTTTACCTAATCGCATGTTGTTTTTGGATAAACTCACACAAGCTCTGACTCGCGCTAACCTTTCTGAAACTATCGTTGCAATACTATTTTTGGATCTGGATCGCTTCAAAACTATCAACGACTCCCTAGGTCATAATTTGGGTGATCAACTCTTACAGGAAACCAGCGCGCGCTTGCAGGATGTAGTGCGTAAAGATGATACCGTAGCACGTATGGGGAGTGACGAATTTACTTTGATATTAGAATGTCTAAAAACAAATGCGGTAATTGAGGTCATAGCTCAAAAAATCTTGCGTATATTCAGTGCTCCCTTTTATCTACAAGAGCATGTTATGTATATAACCGCTAGCATTGGTATTAGCCTATTTCCTAAGGATGGATCTGATCCCGAGGTCTTGCTAAAATATGCGGATACTGCAATGCACTATGCCAAAGAACAGGGTTTAAATCAAATTTGTTTGTATCGACCAGATTTAAGCTCGCAATTAACCAACAAATTGGATACAGAACGCCAATTACGCGAGGCCTTGGAAAACGAGCAATTTCTATTATTTTACCAACCACAGATTGATCTCAAAACTAACGAATTAATCGGTCTCGAAGCCTTACTCCGCTGGCAGCATCCCATAAAAGGTGTAATTAGTATTGGGCCTTTTATACCACTGTTGGAAAACATTGGATTAATCGGTGCCGTTGGCAATTGGGTTCTTAACACCGCCTGTCGACAACTTGACAAATGGCAACAGGCTGGATTAGTACCAGTTCAAACTTCAGTAAATCTTTCAGCAGCTCAGCTTAGAGAATGTAATATAGTGGCTACAGTTGAAAAATCACTTGCTGAGAACAAGGTTAATCCTGAGTTGTTGGGTTTGGAACTTACCGAAAGCATGATTATGACCAATATGAACGAGGCTCTTACCATATTGAGAACTTTTGCAGAACTGGGCATTGGATTATCTATTGATGACTTTGGTACTGGATATTCGTCCCTAAGTGTACTACGCCAACTGCCGATGCAAGTGGTTAAACTAGATTGCTCGTTTGTACAAGAGGTTACCAATCATCAACAGGATGCGGCCCTAGTTTCGGCAGTAATTGCCATGGCGCACCGTTTAGGTAAACAGGTGGTCGCGGAGGGTGTTGAAACTGAGGAGCAACAAGAGTTTCTCAAAGGCGAAAACTGTGACTATGGTCAAGGATACTTGTACGGGCGCCCGATGCCGGCGGAACAGATTGCCACCCTATTGCAACGCAAATAAAATCTCAGCTGGAGCTTGACAATGTATTACTAAGTCTATTATTGCTATAGTATTGTCCATTACTCCAGTTACCTGGTTCCAAAGAAGATGCATTTGGTTGTCGTAGAATCTCCAGCAAAAGCTAAAACTATAAAGAAATACTTGGGCTCCGATTTTGAAGTCCTTGCCTCCTATGGCCACGTCCGCGATCTGATACCGAAAGCTGGTGCCGTAGATCCTGATGATGCCTTTCGTATGAACTATCAAGAGATAGAAAGAAACGCACGTCACGTCCAAGCCATAATCAAGAAGCTAAAAGATGCCCAAAGCCTATACTTAGCCACTGACCCGGATCGAGAGGGGGAGGCCATAGCCTGGCACCTGTATGAGTTGCTGAATGGCCAAAAGTTACTTTCGGATAAGCAAGTACACCGTGTAGCTTTTCACGAAATAACCCAGAAAGCTGTTCAGGAAGCCATTAATAATCCTCGAACTTTGTCTACAGCACTGATCAATGCCCAACAAGCTAGACGTGCCTTAGATTATTTAGTTGGATTTAATCTATCACCGCTATTATGGAAAAAGGTGCGCCAAGGTCTTTCAGCTGGTCGAGTGCAAAGCCCAGCCCTGCGCCTGATAGTTGAGCGTGAACAGGAAATAAATGCTTTTAAAACACGTGAATATTGGACCATAGAGGCTGATACCACTAGGGATGATCAGGCTTTTATTGCCAAGCTAACTCACCTGGATCAAAAGCGTCTTAGTCAGTTTAGCATTACCACTAGTGCGCAAGCTGAGGCGGCTAAGAACACCGTCCTAACCGCGGCTCAAGGCTACTTGACAGTGGTAAAAATCGAGCGCAAACAGCGTAAACGTCAACCAGCGGCGCCTTTTACTACTTCTACTTTGCAACAGGAAGCCGCCCGGAAACTTAGTTTTACCACTAAACGTACCATGCAGATAGCGCAACAGCTATACGAGGGTATTGAAATTGGTAGCGATGCGGTAGGCCTAATTACCTATATGCGTACTGATTCGGTGGTATTAGCTCAGGATGCGGTAACCGAAATCCGCAACTTCATCAGTCAGCGTTATGGACCTAAAGAGATACCGTCCAAGCCTAATGTGTTTAAAACTAAGGCTAAAAATGCCCAAGAGGCTCATGAGGCCATTCGTCCAACCTCGGCCCTAAGAACGCCAGCTGATGTTGCTCCACATTTGACCAAAGATCAATTAAAACTGTATGAATTGATCTGGAAGCGAACTATTGCATCGCAAATGAATCCGGCCATATTGAGTATTGTTACTGTTGACTTCAGTGCCGGTTCCGACAATACCTTGCGCTCCAATGGCTCTACCGTAGCTAATCCTGGTTTTATGCAGGTTTATTTGGAAGGTCAGGATGATGCTACGGATAACGATACTGAAACGATGCTACCAGCACTAAACAGTGGTGATAAATTGCCATTAAACGACCTGCGAACTCTACAGCACTTTACTGAACCGCCGCCGCGGTATACAGAGGCAAGTCTGGTCCGCACCTTGGAGGAGCATGGTATTGGCCGACCGTCGACTTACGCCAGCATTATTTCTACGTTACAAGAGCGTGAATATGCAAAATTAGAGAGTAAGCGTTTTATTCCAACTGATGTAGGTGACGTAGTCAATAAATTTCTTACTCAACATTTTACTCAGTACGTTGACTATGCCTTTACTGCCAAGTTGGAGGACGATCTGGATGCGATATCGCGCGGCGAGACCGAGTGGATTCCCCTGCTGTCACAATTTTGGGACCCATTTAAATCCCAAATCAACTTAACTGATAGCAACGTAAGTCGTAGCGAGGTAACCCAGGAGGCTACCGAAGAACTGTGTCCTAAATGTGGTAAAACATTGTCCAAACGTCTTGGTAGACGCGGACGCTTTATTGGCTGTACTGGCTATCCAAGTTGCGATTACACTAGAAATTTGGATAAAGATGCACAGCCGGAAGTTGAGTTACCACCGGTAGGACGTGATTGTCCACAGTGCGGCGCGCCTTTAATCACTAAACAGGGACGTTATAATAACTTTATTGGTTGTTCTGGTTATCCTAAGTGTAAATATCTGGAACCATTGGAAAAACCCAAGGATTCAGGAGTAGTATGTCCTCAATGCAATGGTGGAAACTTGCTAGAGCGTAAATCTAGAGGCGGGCGGGTATTTTATTCTTGCGCCACTTACCCGAAATGCAAATATGCTGTCAATAAGCAGCCTATAGCCGAGCCATGCCCCAAATGTAATTGGCCGATATTGACCTTGGGTTTTAACAAGAGAAAAGGGATTGAGGAAAAAGCTTGCCCACAAAAGGGTTGCGGTTTTAAAGTTGAGGTTACTTCATCCAACTAGTACTTTCCCCTGAAAGTATATGTACGCTGTTCTCCTACAAGGTGGTATTTATTTGACCACCTTGTGAGCAAGTTTAATCGTTAGTAGTGGCACTTTACTGATATTGCTGTTAAATCGCCATATAAGATTCCTAATACTTAATTGCTTAACTAGGCCATAATATGAACTTTGTATCTCACCATCGCTTAATAATTTTAGGATCAGGCCCTGCTGGTTACACTGCGGCCGTGTATGCCGCTCGGGCTAATTTACAACCAGTACTGATCGCTGGTATGGAGCCAGGTGGGCAGTTAACTACTACCACAGAAGTGGATAATTGGCCCGGCGATCATGCTGGAGTGCAGGGTCCAGAACTTATGGAGAGGATGCGGCAACATGCTGAGCGTTTTGGAACTATTATAGTGTCCGATCACATTAATAGTGTTGATTTAAAACAACGACCCCGGTTGTTGCATGGTGAGACCCAAAGCTATAGCTGTGATGCCCTGATAATTGCTACTGGTGCCTCCGCCCAGTATTTGGGTTTGGATTCGGAACAAGAATATCGAGGCCGTGGAGTATCAGCTTGTGCTACTTGTGATGGTTTTTTCTACCGTAATCAAAGGGTGGCTGTCATAGGTGGTGGTAATACAGCAGTAGAGGAGGCTTTGTATCTCTCCAATATAGCCTCCCATGTTACTTTGGTGCATCGTCGGGATAGTTTAAGATCAGAAAAAATCTTGCAACAACATCTGTTTGAGCGTGCTAATGCGGGTAAAGTTAGTATCGAATGGAACCATGTGTTAGATGAGGTGTTGGGTGATAGTAGCGGTGTTACTGGCATTCGCATCCGCAATGTCATGGACGATAGTACCAAAGATTTACCGCAGCATGGTGTATTTATCGCTATTGGTCATAAACCGAATACGGCTATGTTTCAAGATCAGCTGGATATGCAGAATGGTTGGCTAAAGACTCAAGGTGGTAATAATGGTAATGCTACTGCTACCAGTGTCCCTGGAGTATTTGCCGCTGGGGATGTGGCTGATCACGTTTATCGGCAGGCTATAACTTCGGCTGGAACTGGTTGTATGGCAGCCCTAGATGCCGAGAAATACTTAGATAATTTGAAATAAGTGTGGATCAGTCCCGCCCTAATTTAGGGCGGTTGAACTACTGGTATTCTCTAAAGAACGATTTCCGCCCATGCAAAATTTACCCACTATAGCTACCTGTATTGGAAATACTCCGCTGGTAAGATTACAGCGTGTTGTTGAAAACAATAAAAATCAACTTTTGGTGAAACTTGAAGGTAACAATCCAGCAGGTTCGGTAAAAGATCGCCCAGCCTTTAGTATGATCCACTATGCAGAAGCTCGCCAAGAAATATCTCCCGGTGATACCCTAATAGAGGCTACTAGTGGCAATACTGGCATAGCTTTGGCCATGGCGGCAGCCATTAAGGGCTATAAAATGCGTCTGGTTATGCCGGAAAATATGAGCTTAGAACGCCGTGCGCTTATGCGAGCTTATGGTGCTGAGTTCGAGCTTACGCCTCAAGCCGCGGGTATGGAAGGTGCTATTGATAGGGCTAAAGAACTGGCGGCTGCTGGAGTTGGTAAAATACTGGATCAGTTTTCTAATCCGGATAATCCACGAGCGCATTTTGAGGGTACGGGACCGGAAATTTGGCAGGAAACCCAAGGCCAGATTACCCATTTTATCAGTGCTATGGGAACTACTGGCACTATCATGGGGGTATCTCAATATTTAAAGGCTAAAAATCCATCGATACAAATTATAGGGGTACAACCGGCTGAGGGTGCTAGCATACCTGGGATTAGACGCTGGCCGCCGGAATACTTACCCAAAATTTACGATCCTGGTAGAATAGATCGTATTATTGATGTAACGCAACAAGCAGCGGAACAAACTACCCGGATGATGGCTGCAAAAGAAGGTATTTGTGCTGGAATATCCTCAGGCGGAGCAGTGGCAGCGGCCTTAGAAATATTGCCCCAGCTAGAACAGGCGGTTGTAGTATGTATTATCTGCGATCGCGGTGATCGTTATTTGTCTACAGGTGTATTTTAAGCTTAGTCTAAAAATTTATACTATGTAGACTTAAGGTTTGATCCCAAATCATGGTGAGTAACTCAGACATACCATTCCGTATCCAACCCAATAGTTGGGAAATTGGGTTGGATACAGCTTTAAGCGCCACCTAGCAGGGTTTTATCCCTGTCAGTATTGTCCTTTGCTGCATGTAAATAATCCAATACTATAGAAAATTCTTGATCAGTATTTTCTGGATTTGGGCTTATGCCCAAGTACCATGCGGTTCCAAGTTTACGATAATACCAGGCCTTAAAACCGGAATTGCTTCCAGTTTCAGCTACCAGTTCATTGGCATCGGAGCGTCGAATGAACAGATAACTGCCTGTACCTGCCTGCCAGGTTGCGATGGGTATTGGACCTTGGTTGTGTGGAGTCAGAAGCATTCCATACTGGTCAGAGTAAAATCCCATAGATCTAGTAAATTCATGTACAATGCTGGTTACTGTATCATAATGTTCATTGTTGTCTGTAACACCGTAGGCACAAAATCCTGAAGCCCAAATTACTTTTTGTAGCATCTTATCAATTTTAGTGGTAATATGCAGTTTGGGGTGTTCATGCATGGCTGGGAGGTAAATTCCAGCTCCAAACCAAAACACCACATGGTTAGGTGCTACGCTGGTATCGGGGCGAATTAGGTAGCGAGGTGGACGTTTAGGGGGTAGACTACCCCTAAAATCTTGCATGTGATGCCAACAAAGATTGCTGATTACCTGTTTAATGTTATTGCCATCGTGCTCATTTAGGTCGCGATTCCAATCTAAATGAGATATGCACATTATGATATCAGTAAAACACCTATTTTCATGATAACTGCCTGAAGCAAATATGTTTTGAGTACTTTTGTAATTGCGATGATCTTGCAAGGCTAGGCACAGGCGCCGCTCGGCCCTTTTGCTGTCTAATTCGACGATCTGACAACCACGTTTACCTCCAGTATGCCGAATATCCCACAAAGCATCGGCGTCAAATACATTGGCAACATCAATTAATTCCAGTTTCCAGACTAACTCATCGTAACAAGGTCTAAGCCAATTGGCCGCGTTGCTGTCAATGCGCCCCGGACTACGTATCCTGGAGCGGCCACGCCTTTTAGAGATGAAATTAAACATTATCTGATTATCCAACACCCATAACTAAACATACATGCGTATGCTAAACTATATTATATTGTGGTAAAAATTAATACGAATATGGTCCCATATGTACTCTATCCAGATCATTATGCCACAACAAATTTCTCGGTGCCACTAAAACCAAATAGCGTACTTTCAGTCTCCTCCACTCAGAAGGTAAACTGGTATTAACTTGATTATCAATGGATTTAAAGTATATGTCTTCTGATTGACTGGTTTATGTCTTGGTACTTATATTAACCTCTAATACGTCTGGATGTAAATATCTGACATCGCGGCCCTGCTCAATAAACACTACTTGCTCCGCTATGTGGCAAGCGTGATCACCAACCCTTTCGAGAGATTTTAGCATAAAAATCATATCTAGGGCGCGAGTAATAGTTGCGGGGTTTTCTAACATAAAAGTGACTAAATGTCTAATTCCCGAATCAAAACTTAAATCAAGCTTGTCATCATCACGTACCACGGTTATGGCTTTTTGGCTATCAATAGTGGTTAAAGCATATAGACTACGTTCTAACATAGATCCAGCCCATTCGTACATGTGTTGAACGTGAACTAGAAATTTTTTGCTGGGTTCTCTATCAAAATCGGTATGCAGCTGAATGGCAAAGGCCGCGATTTTTTTTGCTTTGGATCCAACGGCTACAAGCTCATGAACACACTTGGATAGGGCTAAGACCAAGCGTAAATCAGTCGCAACCGGTTGGCGTAAAGCTAATACCTGTAGTATTTCTTCGCTAACTCTTAAATCTAGCTCATGGGTATAGTGGCCTTTTTCTACTACCGTGCGCGCTAAAGCTGTGTCCCCATTGGTGAGAGCTAGTACAGCCTTGGATACTTGCTCTTTTACCAAGTTGCCAAGCTCTAGGACTAAGCCACGTAAGCGAGATAAATCTTCACTGAATGATGCTACGGTGTGTCCTTGTGTAATATCTGTGGTTGTCATTTAAATTTTGCCTAAAATCAATTGTAGACTTAGTGTACGTAAGTATTTAACCAAATCGTCCGGTAATATAATCTTCGGTCAATCTATGACGTGGATTGGTAAATATTTGTCCAGTTTCTCCAACTTCTACTAAATGTCCTAAGTGAAAATAGGCGGTACGTTGCGAAACTCTGGCTGCCTGTTGCATGGAATGGGTTACAATGCCAATACTATAGTTGGCTCGCAACTCATCGATTAGTTCCTCTATCTTGGCGGTAGCTATGGGATCAAGTGCCGAGCAGGGCTCATCCATCAGGATTACTTCTGGTGATACCGCAATTGCACGAGCAATACATAGACGTTGCTGTTGTCCGCCTGATAGACCAGTCCCAGGTTGTTGTAAGTAATCCTTAACTTCGGTCCAGAGTCCAGCTTTACGCAGGCTAGTTTCCACAATTTCTTCTAAATGACTCTTACTTGTGGCAAGACCGTGAATGCGTGGACCATAGGCTACATTTTCAAATATGGATTTTGGAAAGGGGTTGGGTTTTTGGAATACCATGCCTACGCGCACTCTTAGCGCCACTGGATCCATATCGTTGTGATATATATCCTTACCGTCCAACTGGATGGTGCCTTCGATCTTACAGTTTGCTATAGTATCATTCATGCGGTTTAGGCACCGTAAAAATGTTGATTTACCGCACCCTGAGGGACCTATCATGGATAGCACATTGTTGGTTCCAAGGTCTAAACTTACGTTTTTTATGGCATGTTTTTGTCCATACCATACGTTTACGTGTTGTGCGCGTATACGTGGATTAGGTACGGTTACTTCGCCTACGGTACCGGATACCATATAGGATTCCAGAGCGAGAGCAGGGCCTGGAATTTCCATGCCATCAATTGTATTTTCGCTTGCAATAGCTGTCATATCATTGGTTTCTTTGTTTTTGATAGTAGTAACGTAGTCTACTCAAACTTTATGACGGTTTATAGAACGTCTAACGGGGCATTACTATTTACAATAAAGTAACTATTTTATCTAGGATTATCATATATATAATAACAATAATGACAGCAGTTCGTGATAATAAGCACGATGCTAAATGATTGCTGTAACGGATTGTACTTTTTGTAATCCTTTAGGCAGTAACTTACCAGGTTGACCGCGTTTTCCTTGATATATATCTAAATCATTGGCTTTAAGTATAAAATGTTTACTATCTACTAACAAACTAAGATCGCAATTATATGGAATTATTGCTAAAACAGTCATTAATAACTCACGGTTAGCGGCTTTTGGGGTGGCTATATGGATAATTTTATTGCCTTTACCTTTTGTAATGCGCGGTAATTCTGCTAACGGGAATAGCAGCAAACGGCCGGCACTGGTAACAGCGGCGATTTGGCTATTTTCCAGGTTTGACACGGGGATGGGCGGCAAAGCTTGAGCGGCTTTGGGGAGCGTCAGTACTATTTTACCAGTCTTATTTTTAGCTATTAAATCAGATTGTTGTAATAGAAATCCGTAGCCAGCGTCTGAAGCTATCAGGTACCACTGTTCAGGTTTACCACCCAGCACGGAGATGAAGTTGGCGTTTTCCGGTGGTGTAAAACGTCCAGTCAGGGGTTCGCCTTGGCCGCGGGCTGATGGTAGGTTGGATACAGGTAGTGTGTAGCTACGTCCGGTGTTATCAAATAATATGGCCTGATCCTGACTGCGCAATTTAGCCATACATAAATACTCATCGCCAGCCTTGTAGCTGAGGGATTCTGGGTCTATATCATGGCCTTTAGCCGCTCTAATCCAACCTTTAGAGGATAATACTACAGTTATTGGTTCAGAGCTGATAACGCTTGGTGTCTCAAAGGATTCAGCCGGGGTGGCGGCAGTTACTAGGGTCGAACGTCTGGCGTCGGAATATTTAGCGGCATCGCTGGTTAATTCTTTAATAATCAAATTTTTAAGCTTAGATTCTGATTTTAATAGTACCTCAAGACGGCGTTGTTCTTCGGCGAGAGATTTTTGCTCACTGCGAATTTTGATTTCTTCCAATTTAGCTAAATAACGTAATTTTAGATTTAAAATAGACTCTACTTGATGTTGACTTAACGCAAAACGATTGGTTAAAACTATGCCTGGGTCGTCTTCATTACGGATTATTGCAATTACTTCATCTAGATTAAGGTAGGCTATGAGCATACCATCTAGAATGTGCAATCGAGCTAAGACTTGATCTAGACGGTGTTGTAAACGGCGTCGAACCGTGGTTACGCGGAAATCCAGCCATTCTAATAGCAAACTACGCAGGTCCATAACCTTGGGTTTGCCGTTTAATCCGATTAAATTCATGTTTACTCGATAGCTACGCTCCAAATCGGTAGTGGCAAATAGGTGTGACATTAAGCGAGTAGCTTCGACCCGATTAGAGCGTAGGACTAAAACCAGGCGGGTCGGATTTTCGTGATCAGACTCGTCCCTTAAGTCTTCGAGCCCGGGCAATTTTTTGGTTTGCATTTGGCTAGCAATTTGTTCTATAACTTTACTGCCAGAAACTTGATATGGCAGAGAGTTGATAACTATATCCCCTTGCTCTAGTTCCCAACATGCTCGTAGTTTAACACTTCCGGTGCCAGTCCGATAGATTTCTTGTAAATCAGATATTGGTGTTATAAGCTCAGATTTAGTTGGAAAATCCGGTCCTAATATTATATTGCAGACCTCTGCTAACGATGCTTGTGGATTATTTAGTAGCAGAACGCAGGCTTGAATCACTTCGGCTAAATTGTGGGGTGGAATGTCTGTTGCCATTCCTACCGCAATTCCGGTTGTGCCATTTAGTAAGATATTTGGTAAGCGTGCTGGTAGGATAGCAGGTTCTTGTAAAGTTCCATCAAAATTTAACACCCAATCTACGGTGCCTAAAACTAATTCACTGAGCAATAAACTTGCATAGGGGGTAAGCCTGGCTTCAGTATAACGCATGGCTGCAAAGGATTTGGGATCGTCTGGAGATCCCCAATTGCCTTGGCCGTCAATCAGTGGGTAGCGGTAGGAAAAAGCTTGAGCCATTAATACCATGGATTCATAACATGCACTGTCTCCATGGGGGTGAAATTTACCTAAGACGTCACCTACGGTGCGGGCTGATTTTTTATGTTTACTTATAGCAGATAATCCAAGTTCGGACATGGCGTATAAGATGCGCCGTTGCACTGGTTTTAGGCCGTCGCCTATGCGTGGTAGTGCCCGGTCTAGTATGACATACATGGAGTAGTCTAGATAGGCTTTTTCGGCAAAATCCTTTAGTGGTAATTGTTCTATATTTTGCTGCGAATCAAATAAATTCATATATTGTAACTATTTACTCATAAGTTATAAGCAACCTCACTATGGATTATCAGCAATCCATTCCTGTTCACGATGAGATAACCATGTGGTTTAATGCCCTCGAACTTATTTGCTGGTGTTGGGAAGTTTAAATATCGAGACTGATTCGCGTAAAGTGTTAGCGTATTCCATTAGTCTGACGGTATAAGTTGATTGCTCTTTTAACTCTTGATTGGTTTGCTCGGTGCTTCTCACGATAATTTGGGATTGTTTCCTAAGATCTAAAGCACTTTGAGCCTGTTTATCAGCCCCTTCAGCCATTTCTTGCACTGCTTTAACCAAATTTTCAGTAGTAATTTCTGTTTCGTGCATTTTATGCCCAGCATCTTGAGCCTGACGCGTACCTTCGGCTACCTGTACTATGAGTCGATTCATAGTTTCTAGGGCATCTGCTGTTTCTTCGCGAATGGCATGTACCATAGCTGAAATGTCAGATGTTGCTTTTTGCGAACTTTCTGCTAATCTTTGCACTTCATCGGCTACGACTGCAAAACCCCGTCCAGCTTCACCGGCTGAGGCGGCGTGCATACTGGCGTTGAGGGCTAAAATGTGGGTACGTTCAGCAATAGCGTTAATTAGATTAACTACGCCGGTAATTTCTTGGGAACGCTCCCCTAAGCGTTTAATTCGTTTTTCTGTTTCACGAATTATGTCGCGAATTTTATCGATACCCTGGATGCTGGAATTAACCGCTGAGAGTGCCTGTTTAGTTTTGGACATTGCAGTATCAGCTTTATTATTGGCATCTTTGGCATTTTGGGCTAACTTACTCAAAGCTTGGCCCGCGCTATGTAGGCCTTCGGCGCTTTTTTGCAC
Source organism: Achromatium sp. WMS2 (assembly GCA_001276605.1). Lineage (GTDB taxonomy): Bacteria > Pseudomonadota > Gammaproteobacteria > Chromatiales > Chromatiaceae > WMS2. The sequence continues at coordinate 25,935 of JXSN01000001.1, read as the reverse complement.
TAAACGCCGCTCTTGGGATGCTACCTCGTTCACAGTTTCGGCCTGATCGTATACAGCACCGGCGGCTTGGCCTACGGCTTGGGCCACGGAGCGTATTTGTGCTAATACATCACCAGTTTCACTAACCATGAGGTTTAAAGCATCGGAGATAGTGCCGGTTATGTCTTCAGCCACTATTGCTTTGACAGTGAGATCTTTTTGGCTCATACGCGCCACGGTCTCAATAATGGAGATAATTGAGCTATTAAGAGTTTCGTTTTCAAACTCTGCGCGGCGGATGATTGCTATTTTTTCATCTAATAAATTATCAAATGCGGCCCCCAAAACCCCAAGTTCGTCTTCAGTTTGCAAGTTGGCACGGGCATCGAGATTACCTTTGGAAACTTTTTGCACTGTGTCCTGCAATTTACCTAGTGAGCGTCTTAGGGTGGAGGCTAGCAAAAATAACATCAAGGTTATTATAATGCTAGAAGTTAGCATTATGAGATTAATGGTTTTGGTAACATTGGATTCTGCAAGTTCAGCATCTTTTATGCTATTTTCGATCATCACGATGCGTTGAGTTTCCAAAGCTTTGTTAAAATTACTAACAATTTGAAATTTAGTTTCGATATCTTCAACACTAGCTGTAAATCTATACATAGCATTGACTATGGTCTCAAAGCTACTTAAGTACAAGGCCAAAGCGTGTTCTATAGCATCTTGTTGCTGATTTGGAAGTTTAGTTTGTTCTAGCAGGGTGGAAAATTGGGCCTGAGCTGTTTTGGATAAAATTAGGTTATCCCCGTTGTTAGTAGCCAAAAAGTCTTTTTCATAACGCCGCATAGTTAAAAACGCCAACATAAGTTGAGTGTGATTGGTAGCTTGGATGTTTTGCTCAGCAATGTTGGCTGCTGCTGATAGGTTGCCATAGGCACCGCTGGATCTATCCGATCCCAATAGTACTTGGGCATTGAGGGTGCGATCAAATGCATCTCCATAGGCCTCCCAAGCGTCTTGGGTTAATTTTAATAAACCCTTGATTTCAGCTTGGGTTAACATGGCATCTAACTTTTTTAAGGTATTTTTGTAGGCATAAAATGAATCCTCATCAAAAAAATCTTCAGCATGCCTGATGTCTTTGGTAAGTAGAAAAGATTTTTCCTCGCGGGTGACTTCGTTGGTAATTTCAGTCAGATCAGAGATTAGGTTACCAAAGGTGTTGGCACTGGCTATTAGGGTAGCGTTTTTGTGCTCTACCTCAAGGAGTTGGTTGTAGGAAACCACCATAGCCACAAAGCCAGCTAACACTGCGGTAAATACTAGTAATAGCCGGTGATTAATGGTTAGTCTTGGAAGTAAACTCATTTTCTGCCTCTGGCTCTTCTGCTCCGATCACCACGATTTTTACGACTAGGTGCCACCACTGTGTTGGTGGCGGTAATATCTGGGGCGACATTGTTGGGTTCAGTATTGGCGTGTGGTGGTATTAATGCTGCTACCGTCGCCGTTATTGGTACATCGGATCTAAGTTGGGGAACGGTGTTTGTGGCTAACATGGCTTGCCAATCCTTGATAGTCATCAATTTATATCCAGATTCCGTAAGCTCAATTATAGTAATTAAATTTGATCCTTGATAACCGTCGCGTGTAAAATTAATTTTTAAGCCTTCAAGATCAAAACTGGTACGTCGGGCTTGTTCTATGAGGGCAACCTGGGTTAAGGGTTCAGGAGTAAGTTGTAGTAATTTTAGTGCCATTTTGCCTACTATGTAGCCTTCTAGAGATATGAAATTGAAGTCTGCACCGAGAGCGTGCTTGGCAGCTCGTACCAGAGGTAAGTTGGAATCTAAATCTGGTGTAACCTGCGACATAACTACGTTACTAATCCACTCTGTTGGTCTTTGCTCAGTTGGCGATCTATGGATTTTTACTAGATTTTCTATAGCAGCAAGTAATTCATGCGCACCGGTGAAGGATATGGATGCAACAATCCATTTTTCGCCTTTATCCCGGGTATCGTGCACAAATCTAGCAATATTGGCGTAGGTTCCAGCGGCTAGTACCATTGCACAGCGATACTTAGTCTTACTTTCCCACTGTTTTAATGAGTTATAACCGGACGCACTTCCTAGCAAATCACGTGTATGCACACCGACTGGGCCATTTTCATTTACCGGTGTGGTATCATAAGAGCCAGGGTTAATCAACCAATCGTCGCCGCTACCATCCAGAAGTGCTGCAATACCGTCAGTTACCATAGCAGGTGCTTTAACTCGTAACAGCTCTTGTTGCATACTGAAAATAATTTCTTTGCCGTAGCTATCGTCCTGTACATAGGCGCATATTTGTTCTGGCTTAATCCCAGCGGCCATGGCAGCAGTCATCAAAGCGGAAACTTCACTAGCATAGCTAGCCCGATAGTTTAGAATCATGCCTCTACCATTACGTAGCAGGCTGGCACCAGTTAAAAATCCTATTGCTGGGATATTATGTCCTTCCAAAATGGGCAAGGTGACCGCTGCGGTAGGGGTACCAACATTACCTATCATGGCAAATATGCCATGGTCTAACAGCCGGTTGACCTTGATTTTGGTTAAAATTGGTTCGTAGATGTCATCTGCATACACGATACGTATTTTGCGATTGCCCACCATTTGTCCAGCCAGGGATTTTTCAAGTCCTAGCTGCAAGTGATTCCCAATATTTTTACTTGGGCCATCCAAAGGCAGTACCGATCCTAGTACAATCTCGTTCGGTGTTAAACCAGAAACGCTACTCAAAGGTGTTGGACGTTGCGGGGGATCATCAGTGTCAGGGTAGGCTCCAATTGACCATAATAGGATGGTGAGAAAAATAAAAACGGTGTTAGCATTACTATGCACAGCGGCTAGCATATTAGTTTATCCCCTTTTAGCTGCGGTGGAATTATAAAACCGCAATATAATTAAATAATTATGCTGTTTTATCTAAGTTTATTCAGCCCAAAAGTTAGTTAAATATTTGTTACTAGGGTAGGTTTGGAGTTAGTTTGGTTGCTGCTATTTTATACCATTTTCACTATCCTAAATACACCAATACACCTAAGGACTAAACAAATGCAGGTTCGGCTTGGGGTAATAATGGATCCCATAGGAACAATCAAGATCCATAAGGATAGTACATTTGCCATGCTGTTGGCGGCCCAACGCCGAGGTTGGTATCTCAGCTACATGGAGCAATCGGACCTAAGTTTACAACAGCGAGACCCTCTAGGTTGGATGCGCCCCCTAAAGGTTGCTGATAATCCAGAACAATGGTACCACTTAGGCCCAGCTCGCCTGAAGTCTTTAAGCTCACTTGATATAATCTTAATGCGCAAAGACCCGCCTTTTGACTTGGAATATTTAGTAACTACTTATATACTAGACCAGGCAGTGGCCCTAGGTGTATTGGTGGTTAATAGTCCCCAAAGTCTACGCGATGCCAATGAAAAATTATTTGCCTTGCAATTTCCGCAGTGCTGTCCTCCAACTTTGGTTACTAAAAGGACCGCTGACCTACGTAACTTCTATCAAATGCATCAGGACATCATTATTAAACCTTTAGATGCCATGGGTGGGGCATCAGTCTTTAGATTGCAAGCATCGGACCCTAATCTAAGTGTTATCATAGAGGTAATGACCCAGAATGAGAAACGTTTTGTCATGGCCCAGCGTTTTATTCCAGAAATTTCCGCAGGTGACAAACGGATCTTGATGGTAAACGGTGAGCCTATACCCTACGCCCTTGCTCGCATACCAGCGCATGGTGAAACTAGGGGCAATTTGGTTGCTGGCGCAACTGGTAAAGGTATACCTCTTAGCTCCAAAGACTTCTGGATTGCTGAACAAGTGGGTTCCACACTTAGGAACAAAGGCATCCTATTTGCTGGATTAGATGTAATAGGTGATTATCTTACTGAAATCAACGTTACTAGTCCCACCTGCATTAGAGAACTAGATAAAATATTTGATTTAGACATTGCTAGCCAGTTTTTAACAGCCTGTGAACATAGGTTAACCCAAAGATGAAACGCATTTGGTGTGCGCTACTTCTGAGCGCATTACTTGTTAGTTGCAAATTAGTGCAACCCGTATTTAACAGTCGAATTGATACTGCCGGTGGCCAAGTGGAACTTAGCATAATAGGTATTGACGAGGACACGGGACAGTTGGCTACAGAAGTGGTCGAAGATGATTTTAATTTTTTAGACCAAAATTGGCGCGTTGGGGGAGGTGGAGACCTGGATCTCGTTAACAAGCTACTGCCCACAGGTAAGGCGTTCGCTATGCCACCTTCGTTATTGCCATTATTAGGCCTGGGGCAGAGATTTGCCACCAGTAGCGGTGGACTCTTCGATCCAGCTATAGGTGCTATCTTAAATTTATGGGGTTTTAGTTCGCCGCACGTTGGAAATCACCCCGTACCTCCTGCAACCGCTATCAATGCATTGCTGTATAGGCATCCTAAAATTAGGGATTTAGACCAAGATTGGATCTTGCTGCGCAGTAACAACCCTTTTGTACAACTGAATTTTACTGGTTTATTACATGGATATGGGGTCGATCTGGCTGCCTCCCGTTTACAGGAGTTAGGGATCAACAACGCGATTATCGAATTTGGCGCGGCCATTAGGGTTATAGGAGATAAAGACGGCCAACCCTGGCGCATATTTATTCATCGGCCGGAAGGTGGGGGTATTTTTGCAGCTTTGGATGTTAAGGGCGATGAGGGCATAGTAACCCTAGGCAATCATGAGCGTAATTTTATAAGTAAAAGAAAGCATTACCATGAAATACTGGACCCACGCACCGGATTTCCAGCGACTGGCAGTAGAGCCGTAACTGTAATTCACAACAATGCCGTGAGTGCGGATGCTGCTGCTTACGCTATATTTGTCGCCGGCCCTGAATTATGGACCAAAGTAGCCGCCACCATGGGTATAGAACTGGCCGCGCTTTTAGATGCGGAAAACGTACTACATGTTACGCCGGCAATGCACAAACGCCTAATTTTAATGGATAAATACATGAATATTAAGGTAAGTGATCCCATCGCTGTTCCAGATGCTGAGTAATTAAGGCGTATTGACATATGCACTAATTATACCATCAGTGCTTAAAAGCATTAAGCATGGAGTAATTCCACAAAAGTATTTATTTGTTGATCTTTAGTAGGTTGTATATTTCAATTGCTTTAATATGGCTTTGTGAATTTGATATATTATAAAATCATAAAATGCATGTAACTCCATGTAACTAAAGACATTTAAAAAACAGTATCTTTTATAGTTTTGAACATTGAGTGTATCCAGTATAAAATACGGCTTTTAAAACAACTCTTCAGAGGCATAACCTACCTATGTACGGCTTTGCAACTACGATTAAATCAGATTATAACCAAGCTCTTGCTTTGGTGACAGGGGCTTTAAAACAACAAGGATTTGGTATTTTAAGCCACATCGACGTACAAGCAACATTCAAGACTAGATTGGATATTGATATACCGGCTTATACCATACTGGGGGCCTGTAATCCTACCTTTGCGAATCAATCCTTAGCCGTGGAACCAGAAATTGGTCTACTATTGCCGTGCAATGTGGTGGTGAGATCCATAGGTGAGGGCCTAGTACAGGTGAGTTTCATGGATCCGGAGGCCGTACTAAAATTAGTAGATAATCCTCAGATTCCCCCCATAGCAACCCAAGTTAAAGCACGCCTGCAAGCTGCAATGCACAGTTTACCGACTGGAGCACCCTAAGTTGGCGTATTAACAAACTAAATCTCGCTAATCTTTAACATAATATTGGTTACTTAGAATGCTCAAAACCGCAAAGACTCTTCCACCTGTTGCCGAACGTTATGTGGATATGTGGGCTTTTAGCAACGTACATCCAACTAACATTGATTTACTACAACGCCTCAAAACAGCGGATGATAGGCAATTTGGCACCAATATGGACGTATGCGGAGTGGTATCAGCACCTGAGGACCAAACTGGGAATTGGGAAAAATCCTACTCTGTAGGAATTCGAGCTGATACCTGGAATCCGGATCCTAAGGAGCTGAAAAAATTGCTAAGGTTGCTCCCCAAGGATCAGGCTAGCCAATTGCGAACTAGGCTAGAGCAACACCAAACTGCCGCAGCTACTGGTGCCACCACAGATTTATCCTCTATACCCAATTTAGACTCCAATAGCGCTAGTCTAGCCAAGCGCCGGCTGGTACTCAAGTTGTTTAAAGCTAGTACTGAGCGCATTCGCTGGCTGGGTACCATAGAACAAATAATCTCTAGGGAAATTCAACATTCCATGGGGTCCAAGCGGGCGTTGTTATCCTTTGCAGTTATCCTAGCTGATTATGAATATGTGCTCACAATTAACCAGATGCATCGGACCTTACGCCCGCCGGCAGTGTATAGTTGTATGTTTTTTGATGAGACCGAGAAGCAGCCGCGTTATGTGACCATAGAGCGCAAATGGACCTCAATAAGTGCAGACTTTATAGTCAAGGCCGATGGTGTTAAAATAGGTGATATCGACGGCCACCTGATTAGCCTAGGCTACAATGCCAAGCTTAAACTATCTGATCCAAAATTGGGAAAAAACCGGCACTTTGTAAATTTACTTACGTTGTTTGCGGCCACAGTAGGGTACCATACAGCCATGCGCAGGAGCGTGCGGGCACGGCTGAGATTGGTGACTGACTCTCGATATAACAACAATATAGACAATGAGGAATTAAGGCTGCTTAAAAATCCCCGAGGTCGCAAGTAGGCCGCTATCGTGCGGCTACACGGCTACAATTCACAAATAATCCCAAAAAGTGCTAGTTATCAAAAAAAATCTCCAAATAAATACGCTCCACAATTTACATATCACATAAGTATTCACTATAATGACGGTTACATGACAATGTCTAAAACCAAAATTTACACTGGACTTAAGGTAGCTCCCTACGCCGGAATGGGACCTACTGGCAACATCATTCGCGATGCTTGGGTATTTGGTCTTCTTGACGAAAGCGAAGACTGCACCGGCTGGACTACCCAGGGGCTCGAAAGCCTGTACGACAAGGTTAGCGCCGCTTGGGAGCCCTATGGCCACCTAGTGTCCAATCTACCGCCGGTACTGCGAGAACGTCATCAGCGCATCTATACTCAAGCCATAGCCGCGGCCCGCAGTGCAGGATGGGATCCGGATCTAAACATCGAAAATTCATAACAATAAATTAATTATTTCTAGCATAATACAATTTTACCTATGATTACCATGAATGCCAATTTGATATTGCGTATCATCCGTAAACCATCAATCAATCTGATATTTTGGTTATTAATACTAATGACAGGCAGTGCTTGGAGTGCCCCCCCTGTCACCAACGCGATCGAAGGTACGGCTGCCGAAGATATGGTGGAGAGCGAAACCACCACGCCCGATGCTACAGCGGATAAAACACCAGAGCCGCCGCCGGATCCAACGGCTATCTTGCCTGCTGAGTGCAAAAAGCTGGCTACCGTGAAATTACGAGCTGACAAGCCTCCAGCCGCTGCCGCTGCCGCCGCCACTACCGGAACTGAGACTAATACGCCCCCTGCCCCCACCAAGGGAGCTGTGGTCCGCATGTATGAGCTTATGAATAGTACCCCGTTGTGGCTAAAAAATAGCACTGTAACCCCCCAAGCCACGGCGTTACTTAAATATCTAGCTCAAGCTGATACCAAAGCCTTGACCCCAGCAGCTTATGTAGGAGTAGATTGGATTAACCTACTGCAAACGTCTACCCCCGGTCCCCAGCGAGTGTGCCGTGATTTGGCGTTGAGCACTACTGTTATGCGCTACATATCGGATATGCGAGTTGGACAAGTTGATCCCCGCACCTTGGGATTCGTACTAGATTTTTCTGCCAAACAACTAGACTTAGCTACCTTCGTACTACAGCTGTCTAATTCCCAGAACATAGCCGCTGATCTGGATGCTTTGGAGCCCAAGTCTAGACCATATAGACATATTTTAGATCAAATAAGTCCCAAGCAAACACCAACTGATCCCAAGCCTCCTACTCCATTCACGCTAACCCGCCGGGTAGTGCGCCCTGGGGAACCTTACGATCAAGCAGCACAGCTAGCTGAATATTTAAAGACTTTGGGGGATTTGCCTAAAGATTTTGATACCGGTACCCTAAACAATACATACACCGATGCCTTGGTTACTGGCGTTAAAAAGCTGCAACAACGGCGTGGCTTATCCGTAGATGGAGTCATTGGTCCCAATACCATGGCCAACATCAACAATCCTCAGGCCAAAAATGCTAGGCAAAAAGCCACAGGTAAAACCCTGCAACGCCTTTTAATTGCCTTAGAACGCTGGCGCTGGATGCCTGATGATCTAGGTGATCAAGCAATTATGATAAATATTCCAGCATTTAGACTTTATGCCCTGGAACGCGATGACAGTGGTTGGTATCGCACCGCATTAGAAATGAACGTTATCGTGGGCAAAACCGGTTCTCGCTATCGCACTCCATTGGTACATAGCCGGTTAAAAACTATAGAATTTACCCCATACTGGAATGTACCAACTTCTATTCTACGCCGTGAAATGTACAAAATAATAAAGTCTAATCCAGGATATGTTGCCTCTCGCAACTATGAAGTTGTAAGAAGCGACGGCACGCGTGTACCAGTAAATAGTGGTGCGTTGGCTGGATTATGGAATGGCACCCTGCGCTTGCGGCAAAAACCGGGCGGTCGTAACGTACTGGGTGAGGCTAAATTTATTTTTCCCAATAAATTTGCAGTATACCTACATGGCACCCAAAGCAAAGGGTTATTCGCGAGAGCCAACCGTGCCCTGAGCCATGGTTGTATCAGACTACAGAATCCAGCGCGGTTAGCAACGCACCTGTTAAATGGTCAAGAAGGCTGGGATCAGAGCAAAGTTAACTCAGTTATTGCCAAGAAAACGCATCAATTTACCCCTTTAGCCAAATCGGTTCCCATCTACCTGAACTACGAAACTACTGTCCTACAACCAAACGGACGCCTAGCATACTATCCTGACATATATGGCTACGACAAACCACTAGGTAATGCCCTAGAACAGGCTGCTAAAAACAAACCGGTTGTAGACGTAGAAGTCCAGCCAGTAGCTGATAATGCACCTGCTCAATAAATGACTACCGGTTCGATACTCTCAAACCATGCTATTAGAATGGTTGCCGGGTATCGAACCACACTGCTAGAATCTATCTAAAGACTAAAATCTTTAGGTAAACCCAGTGGTTACCAGTTACGAACACTTCCAGTATCAACATGCACGAAATTAGCACGTGGATAATATCCAACCCCGCCGGCCTGGATATCCATGGCCAACCTGTGGACCTGAGATATGGAAGTACCACGCAACCGAATGTCCAAAGCCTGGCCGTACTGATGCAAGCTTTGACGGGCCACGCCCTTACTGTGCCTGCGCAGCATCGAATTGGTTTCTGGGGATCTGTAGGCACTGACAATTTCGAATACTCCACGATCATTATGGCTATACTTTTGCAGCTCATACAGGATGTCAAACAGCTGTGGATCCATAGGTTTAGTCTGATCCGTGCGATAATCCCTAAGGAAATAGTTTAATCTATTTAAGGAAGAATCAAGGAGGCCGCCCCACTTAGAATACTCGACCTCGATGAACTCGTTAGTATGAGTATGATACAAACACAGCTTAGTGGGCGCAAAAAAACTGACTGTCGCGGTGGAAACTTTTGGTACTGATACCGCAGCCGTTGCCAAAGCACCAAAAATAAAACTTCTCCTCTGCATATTAATAAACTCCTTTAACAATATTTGTTAAGCTATTGTTAACATTATTACATCATTCACCGATAAATAAATTGATCTACAGCAATATTTTCGTAAATTCGTTATAAATCTAAAAAATTAAAAACTAATATTAATGTTCCTTAAAAATCAAACTATTAGGATTTTATTTGTAAAATTTAGACACTTAAGACGAGTAATTTTTTATGCTACCCCAATTATTTTTATACTCGTACTAATGGCCAACTGGTGGCTACCACTCCCAGCAACTAATCTGGACTATTCGGTAGAAATACTAGATAAATCAGGTAAATTATTGCGTTTATACACGACCAAGGACGGCTACTGGCGTCTACCAGCTCGACTAGAGGATCTAGATCCACACTTTATAGAATTACTACTTAGCTACGAAGATAAAAATTTTTACCAACACATAGGTGTCGACATAACAGCGATATTTAGGGCTATTGGACAAGTTCTTACCACGGGCCGGTTGGTATCTGGCGCCTCTACTATAACTATGCAAACAGTGCGCCTGCTACAACCGCGTCCCCGCACTATTAGTTCGAAACTCATAGAAATATACAATGCAATCCGCCTGGAAACCGCTCTATCTAAGCAACAAATCCTAGCCCTATACCTCACTCTAGCCCCGTATGGCGGTAACATTCAAGGGATACGTGCCGCAAGCTTATTTTATTTCGACAAGGATCCCAAATTCCTAACCCTAGCCGAAATAGCACTTCTCATTGCCATTCCCCAAGCCCCGGAATCACGACGGCCTGACCGTATCCACAAATACGCCATCTCAGGACGCGCCAAAGTGTTACAACGCCTGATGACCTCAGGCGCAATTAGCCCCCAAGATGCGACCCGCACTCTAGCTATTCCCATCCCCAGCCATCGGATCCCTACTCCAAGGTTAGCACCCCATTTAAGTGATAGATTACGCCACATTAACCCCAATGCTCAGCGGATTGCAACTACCATAGACCTGGTTCTACAGCGCAAGGTAGAAACTATCCTGAGACACCGCCAACACCAACAAACTCCAGGCGTTACTTTGGCAGCTATTATATTGGATAATCACACTTGGCAAGTGCAAACTTACATAGGTTCCAGCAACTTTCTCTCTAAAACCTATCCTGGACAAATCAATATGGCGCGTGCCATACGCTCACCAGGATCAACCATCAAACCCTTTATCTATGGCCTAGCCTTTGACCGTGATCTTATCCACCCTGAAACCCTAATTTTTGACCGCCCTGGTCCGGTGCGCAACTATGCACCTGGCAATTTCGACCACCGTTATCATGGTGAAATTCGCGTGCGCGAGGCCCTGTGGACCTCCCGCAACATTCCAGCGATTAAAATTCTTAATCGTCTAGGTTCCAATTACTTGGTATCCAGACTCAACGCAGCCGGAACTAAACTGCATTTACCATTAAATCGCACCCGCCCTAATCTAGCTATAGCCCTAGGCGGAGTTGGGATTAGAATGGAGGATCTAGTCCGACTGTACGCCAGCCTTGCCAACGCCGGTACAATGCGAGAACTGCAATTTTTACAATCTAATACCAATATTACACCAGAAACCCTAACCCATATTAATGTGTTATCCGCAACTGCAACTTGGTACGTAACAGATATATTGGCAGATGCGCAACCTCCCACTGGTTTTACTGCCAATAACCGCCGCCTAGCCTTTAAAACCGGTACTTCATACGGTTTTCGCGACGCCTGGGCTATGGGTTACGACGCCAATCACACAGTAGCAGTATGGTTAGGACGTCCTGATAATGGTTACACCACCAACCTCTCTGGATTGCACTCTGCCGTTCCTATATTGCTAGAAATCTTTGCCCTATTGCAACCAATACAATTACATCCACTCTTAATTCCAATACCACCCAACGTATTGCAAGTGCAAAATACTGAATTACCAGTAAAATTACGCCATTTCGAAATTCCAATAATCCCAAAATTTAAACACCTGCCCTCAAGCCGTGGTCCTAAAATCCTCTACCCCACCCCTGGTTCAACGTTAGAACTAGCATCCAATGCCAATACACCTATCCACATAGAGGTTGCAGGTGGACAAGAGCCACTGTATCTGTTGGTAAACGGTCGCCCTACCGCGGCTCAACTCCAAAACCAAACCCTACTGTGGACCCCGAATATCGACGGTGCTGTGAACCTAGCAGTACTGGATGCCAAAGGTCATTCCGACCATATCAGCTTCCACATAACCAGGCTAACCAATCCATGATTCGGTCCCAAACAGCTTTTTGAGAATTATTACCCTCATATCCTAAAGATAAAACTCAAAATTCATGCTAATATACTAAAAGCATGCTATTGCTAAACTCGATACATAACTCATTTAGAGTAATCAATCTAATGTAATTTGAGTAAACCACACTGGCAGTAAAACCTAGGCTATTGGTTGCTGCCCAAACCTTTTACTTTTGCCTCAATATGATATGTGAACTGACAATTTTATATTCTCATACCGCAATACCATATCAGGCCATACCCGAGGAGTAATTTAGTTACCTATGAACAACTACACCCACCTTCGGCATAGGATATCTGGATACTTATGCATAGCCCTGGTTACCATAACCATAGGCTGGTTACAACCAGTAATAGCTGAATCCCCGGTAGTTCCTATTGATCTAGCTATCCAACACTATAAAGATGGAAAATACGCACAAGCCCTAACCGAACTTGAAGCCCTGCATGCGGCTAATCCAGATCTATCCACTTCTGGCGAAGACATACTCTACTTTTTAGCTTCATCACACTTCAAACTGGAGCACTATGCCCAAGCTATAGCCCTTATCGAACCAATTCCCACGGAAGTTCGAGAAGCCGCTCGCTTCATGGCTTTACTGGGGCGCGTGTATCTAGCTAAAAGCAAACAACTCCCCGAAACTCTGGATGACACTGTAGTAATAAGCAATAAAAGTGCACAAACGGCTCTGCAATATTTCCAAGCCGCCGTAAATAGCTCCAGTGACCATGCCCTAAAATTAGCCTACCAAAGCGAGCTTGCTAATGCCCAATTAGTCCTAAATGATCCAGATTCAGCCGCAGAAACCGCCATATCCGCACTAGTAAATCGGAGCCCATTGTCTGCCAAGGACGCCAAACTTAATGCCTTTTTGAATGACTATGGTATGGGACTGGAAATAGAGCTAGGCCGGGTAATAGCTAGAGTTTGGCAACGCGCTAATACCCATGATCAACGCCGACTCCAGAATCGCATCATTGAGGCCTTTAGTAACGACAGTAACCTGCTGTATAATTTAGGCAAAATATTTGTTAAAGGCTGGAGTGTATATCCCGATCCCAAAGCCGCCCTATATTGGTACAGCCAAGCAGCCGCAGCCAATAACGCTGATGCCCAATACCTAATTGGCGCCATGTATTACAACGGCTATGCCGTCGCTGAAGATTACACCGAGGCCATGCGTTGGCTCCAAAAAGCCGCCAGCCAAAATCAAGCAGCAGCCCAAAATGCCATCGGTACCCTATATCAACATGGGAAAGGCGTCCCTCAAGACTATCCACAGGCTATGCTCTGGTATCAAAAAGCGGCTGCCCAAGATTACCCATCTGCGCAATTCAATATAGGTCAGCTATACCTCAACGGCTTTGGTGTCGACCAAGACTATACGCAGGCCTTCAATTGGTACCACAAGGCGGCGCTAAATGGTGATGCTGACTCTCAAAGAAACGTCGGGCTCCTTTACCAAACCGGTCTAGGTGTGTCAAAGGACTACAATAAGGCTATGGAATGGTACCAAAAGGCAGCCAAACAAGACGACCCAGTGGCACTACTCAAGATTGGTGAACTCTATCAAGAAGGTTCCGGAGTTGACCAAGATTACCAAAAGGCCATGCATTGGTTCCGCAAGTCTGCTGCGAAAAATAATAAACAAGCCCAGTTTAACATCGGCTTCCTCTATGAAAATGGTTATGGTATCTCGCAAAACTACAACAAGGCCCGCAAATGGTATCAAAAGGCCGCCGACCAAGGCCATACCAATGCTCAAGTAAACCTTGGACTTTTATATCACAAAGGCCTAGGTGTTACCCAAGATTACGCCGCCGCCATGAATTGGTACCGACAAGCCGCTAATGAGGGCAGCACCCTCGCCCAGACCCTAATTGGCACCCTATATCAAAATGGTCAGGGCGTAGAACAAAATTACGCACAAGCCATGCACTGGTACCAATTAGCTGCCGATCAAGACAGTGCTACAGCCCAGAACTTCATAGGCATGTTGTACGAATACGGCCTAGGTGTAACCGCCGATTCCAAACAAGCCATATCCTGGTACCGCAAAGCCGCGGCACAAGATAACATCTTGGGTCAACTCAACCTGGGCGTAAAACTAGCTCTGGATCACCGGGATCAAATTATACCAGAAGAGGCCCGTACCCAATTAACACAAGTTACTGCGAAACAAGACGAGCTAGATTCTTCACAACTGGCTAAACTAGCAACTGGTTGGTGGTGGTCAGGCGATTTAACTCAAGCCCAAACCATTCACGTCATTGGTCTCCAAAAAGATCCGGACAATCTAGACTTAGTTGTTAATGACCTAGAATTAGCTTTAATTCAAAAAGACCTGACCCGGTTTCATACCCGCCTGACCAAGGCCTTGACCCTGGTTCAACCTGGTGCCGAAGAATACTCCATAGTGCGCTTTTACTCTTGGTTGGCTAATCCTCAACAACAAGAATATGTGCAACTATGGCAAGCTATAGAACAAGGGCCAGCAGAAAGTACCGCCGTTTGGGACTTTTGGTCTACACAGCGTACCATATTGACCAACTTGGAGCCTACTCACAAGCACCAAGCTGAATTGTTTATTGATTATTTTAATGCTAAATTAACGCAATCAGACCTAAAGTCGGCCCTGACTAAAGTTCAGGCTCCTGAACCGCAACCGGATCAAACTACAACGCCGCCGGATCCGGAGCCTGTGTCACCCAATCCAAGTCAGCAACAACTGGAAATGCAGCCAACTCAGGTCCAAATACAGCAAAATCAAGCCCCTGTAATTCAACCATCGGTATCGACAGCTTCTAAACCAGAGAATAATGCGGTGCCAAAATCCCAGGAAGATTCTGTGCCTGCGGATACAACCGTTAAGGATCCTAAGTAAAAATTAGACCTATACTTGTCGCTGGTTTCTGCTAAACTTTAGAAGAGTAACAGCGTAAACCGTTCTTGTGGGGAGCGTCCCCGGATGCGTTCCCACGCCGGAGCATAGAAACGACCAGTATTAGAGTTTTGGCTGTGTTTCTACACGGTGTATAAAGCGATCAATCTTTATTTTTGTGCGGACGCCGAAACATAGGAACGATAAGTATTAGAATTATAGCCGCGTTCCTACATATTAAAGTAGGAATAATCAATATAAATTTCTTTTAACTATATTTATACACTAGAACATAGAAATGAACGAGCTGGTAACAGTAAAAATCAGACCCTAATCTAAGCATTAAAATTAGGATGCATACCACGCAAGGAGTGGTATAGTACATAACCTACACACAACGGATTGCTAATCATGAACGCCAAAACCATGCTACTCACAGACCCGATTAGCGGGCGCTCCGTAAATCTACCAGTACGGGACAGTACCATAGGACCTGCCGCTGTCGATGTCTCCGGCCTCTACAAAGAATTTGGCCTATTTACCTACGACCCAGGATTTGTCGCTACCGCAAGCTGCTCAAGTTCTATCACTTATATCGATGGCGAAGCTGGTATTCTCCGCTATCGCGGTTACCCTATCGAAGACTTAGCAGCTAAAGCCAGCTTTTTGGAGGTGTGCTACTTACTACTGTACGGTGAATTGCCAACTGAAACTGTGTTAACCAAATTTGAACGCAGCATCACCCACCATGGCCTAATCAACGAAGCCCTCAAAAACTTCTTTAACGGCTTTCACCATAACGCCCATCCCATGGCCATGCTTATAGGCGTAGTGGGGAGTCTATCTGCCTTTTACCATGATACCTTGGATCTAAGCACCCCAGAACAACGGGAACTGGCTGCCCATCGAGTCATAGCAAAATTACCGACAATTGCCGCTGCTGCCTATAAACACACACGGGGTGAGCCTTTTATTTACCCACGCTACGACATGCGCTATGTGGAAAATTTTCTCCACATGATGTTTGCTACCCCCTGTGAACAGTATAGGGTTAGTAGGTTAGCCGAGAAGGCCATGAATTTGCTGTTCATACTCCATGCCGACCACGAACAAAACGCCAGTACCTCCACCGTACGCCTAGCAGCTAGCTCCGGTGCCAACCCCTACGCCTGTATCGCCGCTGGTATTACCTCTCTTTGGGGCAAAGCCCACGGGGGGGCCAATGAAGAGGTACTAAACATGCTGGAACACATAGGTAGCGTCGAACATATTGAAACCTATATTAACAAAGCTAAAGACAAAGATGACCCATTTCGGCTTATGGGATTTGGGCATCGGGTGTACAAACATTACGATCCCAGGGCTAAAATCCTGCGCGAAGTGTGTCATCGCGTCCTTAACGAGCTAGCCGATACCAATAATCCATTGTTTGAATTAGCTTTACGCTTAGAAGAGATCGCCCTGCAGGATGAGTACTTTGTAGAACGCAAACTTTACCCTAACGTGGATTTTTATTCCGGTATCATTTACCGTGCCCTCGGCATTCCTGTAAGTATGTTTACCGCCATGTTTGCAATTGCCCGTAGCGTAGGCTGGATGACCCATTGGCTAGAGATGATGGAGGACCCCGAACAACGTATCGGCAGACCCCGCCAAGTGTACCTTGGCCACACTTTACGTACCTATCAACCAATTGGTAAACGCCAATAGTCAATGATCCATTCTGCAGGTTCCATACAACCAACTTGAGTATTGACAATATTTATTTTAACGTAACAAAGCACGATACTATCGTCATCAGGTCATTATTGATTTGGTGAGGAATCTTTGTCTTTGATCGTTCCTACCTGGGAGCTTGCGCCTTCCACCCAAAGACGCTTGATCTTTCCTACACTCCAGCGCAAGGCAACCGCATCAAAAAATTCCTGTATACAGCATAATGGATGTACCTACTTTAAAATTAATTTAAATTAGCAAAGTTTTGATTGGATTATGTCACCTGAATTTATAAGGTATTTTTTCAGGAATCGAAGATCCATACAATAACGCAGTAAATTACATTATTTAATGGATATTATATCGCTTGTGGTATGCGCATGTATAACTGGAGCAGATGTCTGGGAATCGATAGAAGCTTTTGGAAGAAGCAAAATGGAATGGATCAAAAAATTTATTTCTTTAAGGAATTGAATACCGTCACATGATTGATACCTAAAAATATTGAATTTATTTGGAATTTGAATGCCAACCATGTACAACACTATTAATCTAACTCGGTTTGCTATTTTTATTTGTATAAGCACCACATCTCTTGCTTTTGATAATGGCCCACAAGTTCTGGGTTGTGATTTAAAATTTGGTAAGCGTGAATTTACTGATATTTGTTTAATTACCGGCAGTGGTACGAATCAGGGTATAACTTGGGTAGCTTTTAGGGCCAATGGTAAGGACTTTGTTTACTCAAGTTCTGAACCTAAAGTTTTGCGCTTGGTTAATGCTAACGGAGATACCATGAGAAAGTTTGTCATAAAAAATCGGCAGGAGCAATGTCGGCCAGGCGGGATTAATGTCGATGTATACCGGTTTCAAAATGGCGATCGTATTTGTTTATATTGGCCACAATAGAAAATATTGACATTAGAATTTTTGAACACCAATTCTATGATGTTTATCTAGATAATATGCAATAACTAATTTATATACCTAACAATTAATAAGTTTTATAACTATGTGAGCTGAGTTTTATGACCAAACATGATTTAACCATAGCCCTAGTTGGGAATCCAAACTGTGGTAAAACAACATTATTTAATGCCCTAACCGGTGCTAGGCAAACTGTTGGTAATTGGCCTGGGGTCACGGTGGAGCGTAAATCTGGATATTATTCGCATAACCAAAAAAGTATTCATGTAGTTGATTTGCCCGGCGTATATGCCATGGATTCCATTGCTGATGCTACACCTCTGGATCAAAAGGTCACTCACGATTACATACTGTCTAACGCTGCGGATTTAATAGTTAATATCGTGGATGCAGCTAACCTAGAACGTAATCTATATTTGACTACGCAATTGCTGGAGCTTGGGATACCGATCATTCTAGTTTTAAATATGTTGGATATAGCTGCGCAAAAAGGTATTTTTTTAGAATATAAAAAATTATCCAACTTATTAGGATGTCCTGTAGTTCTTACGAATGCTAATACTAACAATGGATTACAAGAACTTAAAAATGTAATAACTAATATTTTTGAACCTAAACCTTTACTACAGGTACAGTATCCAGAGGTTATTACCCAAGCTGTTACAGAATTATCCAAAATAGTAGGATCTATGGGTAATTTACCCAAAACATGGTTGGCCCTAAAATTATTGGAAGGGGATGATGCAACTATTGAATATTCCGATCCACAATCTAAGAATCTGGCAATAGTACTGCGCCGGCGTATAGAAACAACATTAGGCGAGGAGCTAGATATACTAATAGCTGATGCTCGCTATCAATTTATTGGCGAAATTTCGCGCCAAGTGGTTAAACGCGGTACCGAAACTGCCCGCAATTTAACTAAATGGTTAGATCAAATAATTTTAAACCGCTGGTTAGGAATACCAATATTTTTTATGGTGATATATGCCATGTTCTTATTTACCATAAATATAGGAGGAGCCTTCGTCGATTTCTTCGATCAATTCCTTGGAGCATTTTTAGTAGATGGATTAGGTTATGTGTTGTATAATATTGGCACACCCCAGTGGTTTAATGTATTAATTACGGATGGCATAGGCAGTGGTATACAGACTGTAGCAACGTTTATTCCCATAATTGGATTTTTATTTCTATTTTTATCTTTTCTCGAAGATTCGGGTTATATGGCTAGGGCAGCTTTCGTCATGGATCGTCTGATGCGCACCATAGGTTTACCTGGCAAAACATTTATTCCGTTAATTGTGGGTTTTGGTTGTAATGTTCCAGCCATCATGGCCACTAGGACTTTGGAAAATCACAGAGATCGCATGGTAGCAATGGCCATGTCACCATTTATGTCCTGTGGCGCTAGATTGCCAGTATATGCTTTGTTTGCCGCAGCCTTCTTCCCCACCAACGGGCAAAATATGGTGTTTTTACTTTACCTCATAGGCATAATGGTTGCCATAGTTACAGCATTAATTTTACAAAGGACTTTGCTGCCGGGCTCAGGAGCACCCTTTGTGATGGAATTACCAGCTTATCATATTCCAACCCTCAATAGTATGCTAATGCATGCTTGGGAGCGCCTTAAAAGCTTTATATTCAAAGCTGGACGCATTATTATTCCCATGGTACTTATACTAAACTTGCTAAGCAGTTTAGGTACTGATGGAAGTTTTGGACCACATAATAGTAGGAATTCTATACTTGCAGCGGTAGGCAGACTTATGGTGCCCGTGTTTATGCCCATGGGCTTAAAATCGGATAATTGGCCAGCTGCTGTAGGGATTGTTTCGGGAATTTTAGCTAAAGAAGCAGTGGTGGGATCTTTAGATACGTTATATTCACAACAAAATAATGTTAAAGAACACCAATTAAAATCAGCTACGGTTAAATTTAAAGATTTTGATTTGTCAGCAGCCATAATCGGGGCTATTATTACTATACCTAATAATTTGCACAAGCTAGGTATGTCTATTGTAAACGTCCTTAATTTCTACCCCCAAGACATTGAGCATGGGAGGACAAATCTTAATTCTCAGGATGTCAATGCAGGAACTTTTGGATTCATGGCTAAAGCTTTCGATGGAACTATTGGTGCGTTTGCTTACTTATTATTGATTTTACTGTATTTTCCTTGTGTGGCAGTGTTAGGAGCAATTTATCGAGAAGCTGGTTGGAATTGGGCTGCGTTTGTTAGCATTTGGTCTACTGGATTGGGTTACGGAACAGCTACCATGTACTATCAGTTGGCTACCTTCGGCAATCATCCAAGTCAATCCCTGATATGGGTGATAATAATAATATCTGGTTTTGTTTTGGGTTTGTACGTCATGAGGTGGATGGGCATACGTACAGCTGTAGCTGTAAAGTAACTGCATATATGGTTTATAGACTGAATAAACTTGGTTTAAACAGGAGCTTATTTATCCTAATGCCATGAAGTTCCAATGCCGATGATGTTAGATTTGACCGTTTAAAATCAGTAAATATGTATTTTTCCATCTTTTGGCGCGCAATTTGGGAGAGGTATTGCTGTTATGGGATTAATTGATATAAAAAATTACTTAGTTGAACGGCGTGTAGCAACTCTAGGTGAAATAGCAGCTTCTGTATCCATGGATCTTGCAACCACCCGCGGGATGCTAGATGTATGGGTACGTAAAGGTAAAGTTACCATTCAGCGTACTGCTAAATGTAGCGGTTGCAATAGTAACACCTGCAATGCTGGGGATCCTGTGGAGGTTTTTCGATGGCAAGATTAAGGTTAGGATTGACATATATTATTACTTTTAAGGTATAAAACCAATAACTAAAAGTGATAAGACTGCTAATCTATAAATTCTAAAAGTTTTGGGGACAAACAGTGGAAGATAAACAGATTATGCTGAAACAGGCCGGACTGCGTAGTACCTTACCCCGAACTTTGATCTTAGAAATTTTAGAACGCAATCCACAACGTCATCTTAGTGCCGAAGGATTATACCAGTTACTATTGGAACGTGGTCATAGCATTGGTATTGCTACCATATATAGGGTTTTAGCGCAGTTTGAACAAGCCGGGCTAGTAATTAAGCACCAGTTTGAGAGTAATACCTCGTTTTTTGAACTTAGTACACATAGTCACCATGATCACATAGTTTGTGTGAATTGTGGACGTATTATTGAATTTGTGAACAACGATATAGAACGCTTGCAAAGAGAGGTTGCTTCCAAGCAGGGTCTAGAGCTTACTGGCCACACTTTGTACATTTTTGGAACATGCAAAACCCCAGAAACTTGCCCATACAGGCACGAATTAAATTCGATCTTCCACACCAAACCTGCAACCTAGGATATACTCGCGCATGCTCAGGAACTAGATATGATTATTTACTACCTATATTGCGGTCCGAAAAACTAATATATTTTCGGACTGAGTAGGAATAAGACCTAAGTCATGACAGGATAATTTTAAATTGGGATATTTAAAAAGCGTCTAAACCAACTTTCGCCAAAGCGTACCCGCCAAATCACGTCATCTTCGCGTTCTCTTAAATCATCAGTTCTAAAGTAAAAAAGTCCAACTGGTTTACCCAATCTGCCTTTACCTAACCATCAATTAGGTCAATTACCATTTCTGGGTGCGAAAACAGTTTCTTTATAGGCTAAATCATGTGTTGCAGTCACTACTTGTAACTCATGTGATTATGATGTTTTCTGCTCACGGCATTAGAATACAGCCAAAAACTTTGTATATTTATAGCTCCCAAGCACGCTATTCGCATAAAGTTAATCACGCCCAAAACCCAACTTAGGAACGCAGCCCGGGGCGCCCCTGCGCCCCCCGAATCCCTTCTCATACAGGGAAAACGTTCAAACCCAGAAATGGCAATTAACGGATTTAACCTAGTCTTAATCCCTTCTCATGCAGGGAAAACGTTCGACCCCTTACCCCCATTTTTCGCCCTTACAAATCAATAGGTCACAACGCAAAAATCAATCTTAAAAAAATGCCCAAAAGCTAGGTTGTTTTACCATATCTTTTTTTGAGAGCCAGCTTAGACATTTTTCCTTGATTTTATTGAACAAAAAATCATTTAGCTTTTGTAGGTGTAATGCCTTCTCAAAAAGCATCAGCAAGTTCATATGGTTATAGCATGATTCAAAATAATATTGCAAGGTAATCAGCAACATAGAACCTTCACGCCAATCTCCAACCCTGCAACATGCTGCATAGAATGTAACACTTTGATACTATTTAATCAAATTAAAAAGCTTGTTACATATAAAAATCATATACACCAACACTATAACAAGTTAACGGCCCCAACAACCGCCACAATCGATGAGTTTAAAAGCAAACAGGCCCTACCCAACACCAAAGCTTTTCTAATATCCACCAGCAAGTTTCCAGTCACTCCTTTGTTCCAGCTTAGCAACAAGACCGTAGGTGCGATTAATCTAGCGTAATAGCATGGCTATTGCTAGTTCCAACACTCCAGCGTGGGAACGCAGCTGGGGATACTCCTGCATCCCCACAAGCACATAGGCATAATAATATTGTATATTAATACGTCCTAAGGTTTACAATCATTAAATTTTTTGCTGTTAAGTTGCACAAAGACTTCTTTAGTGGTATAACATAACTCTTAATACATGGTATAATCATTATAGCCGTTTAGCATTCGATCTATCAGGAATAATTAGCTATCACCAATAAATTTAAGGTCTATAATTAGGCTGATATGCAAACACAATGTTGATTTGATAAACCATAAATTTTGCAAGGAGCGCCAACTACCATTCTGGCAGTGCGTATCGACATGATCAGCAATAGGACTACCTCCGCGAACGTAAGACCAGCCGCTGTAGCCGGCAGCTGGTATCCTAACGATCCCCACCGTCTAACCAATTATCTTACCAATTTACTTACAACCGTTCCCACAGTCACAACCCCTGGTCCCATTCGTGCCCTGATATCACCACATGCTGGTTACACTTACAGCGGTATTACTGCCGGTGCGGTATATAAAAATTTACGGGGACTTACCTTTAAACGTGTAATAATCCTGGGCCCAGCTCACTACGGCAGGTTTAACGGCCTATCTATAGGACCTTACAGTGCTTTTGCAACGCCTCTGGGGCTAATTCCTGTAGATCAACCAGCTGTTACCGAATTGTATCGCTCTCCAATAGTAAATGCCGATCCCAAGGTTCATATCCAGGAACACTGCATTGAAATGCAACTGCCGTTTCTGCAGATTACCCTAACCCCTGGTTGGCAACTATTACCAATATTAGTTGGTTATTTACAACATGATGATGCTAAGATGATAGCCGAGCTGTTGCAACCTTTAGCTGATACCAGCACTTTAATTGTGGTATCTAGCGATTTTACCCACTATGGACCTAGGTTTGGCTATTTACCGTTTGCAGCTGATTCCAAAATAGCTGAACGCCTCAAGAAACTTGATGATGGTTTGATCCAAGCATTAATTGCTAATAATATCAAACAATTTGAATTTTATTCTGAATCTACCAAAATTACTGCTTGTGGTATCAACCCTATGGCAATTTTGTTACATCTATTACAATCCAATACTCAGGGTACATTGCATAAATACACTACTTCAGGGGAATTAACTAAGGAATATACCAATTCTGTAAGTTATGCCAGCATTAGTTTTCATTAGTCTCTTGCATGTATGTCAAATATTGATACAAGCTATTTAACCTAATTTTTAGGAGTAAGATTATGGATAAATTTTCTGCAAGTGATATGAATTTTTTGCATACCTTAGCCTCCCGCACCATCGAGGCAGTTGTGCGCAGTAATAGTGAATTATCCTGGAAATTACTCCGCCCCTTAGCCGGTATAATCCCAGCTAATATGGAAAAGTTATGTGGTGCTTTTGTAACCCTAAGGATCAACAAGGACCTCCGCGGATGTATCGGTTATATTTTACCAGTTAAGCCAGCATATCAAGCGGTCATGGAAAATGCTGTTAACGCATCTCGGCATGATCCGCGCTTTCTACCGATACGTATGCATGAATTAACCGCACTAGAGGTTGAAGTTAGTATTCTTACACCGCCCGAAACCATAGCCTCATATCAGGATATTCGTTTAGGACAGGATGGCATCATTTTAGAGAGTAATAAACATACAGCGGTTTTTTTAGCAGATGTACCCATGGAACAAGGTTGGGATTTGGAGGAAACCCTGGATCACCTAGCACGCAAAGCCAATTTGCCAGCTAAAGGTTGGCGTCAAAATAGCCAATTTAAGGTATTTCAATCCCAAAAAATCTCAGCTCCAATTCAATTGTAACCTGACCAGGTTCATGACTTAATAGCATACCTGCTAAATTTTACCATAATAAAATTGATTATGACGGTGGTCATCGTAATACCGACGGAATACCTGAATATTCAACCATATTAAAAATCAGCTATTGGTCTTTGGAACCTCATATCATCAGGTCCTCTCAGGTCTCAACCAATGCAACATCAGTAATTGCTGTTTTACTTTAAACGGGCTTTATTTTAAAATACAAGTATTTATCCAAGTTAAATGCTTATTATAATTATCAGTTTGCCAGAAATCATATTCTCTGAGCTTTTGTTCTCCATTGTATAAGAGTATAATCAACTAAACGAATAGCTAAAAATTTAAATTTAGGAATTGAAATTGCAATCACTATGGATCATGTAAAACGCATCATCCTCTACCAAATTATAATCATGCTAATGTTTGCCGGAGCTTGGTTTGTACTAGAATTTGAAGTCGTAGCATCCCTGCTGATTGGATCCGGAATCAACACTGGCGGCACTGGTGTATTGGCAGCTGGAATCTTCAGCCAAAAAGACACCACAAAACCTGAGATTTTGCTACAGCGCTTCTATATCGCGGAACTTCTAAAGATATTCCTGATTTTAGGAGCATTCTCTCTCGCTTTCTTATTCTTTGAACAGATAAATCCCATAGCCCTATTTGGCTCCTACTTTGTCTCGCAATTTTTTCCAACTGCCTTAGCCTCGTTGCAAGGTGACATAGTCTAACCAGAAACCAAGGATTCTACTCATGGGATCTACAGAACCGTTAACCGCCGCCAAATACATCAAACACCACTTAACCAACCTTACCTTTGGCTATGCCCCGGGTGACCACGGAGGCTGGAGATTTGCCCACGACGCTGCGGATGCCAGCCACATGGGATTTTGGTCCATTCATGTCGACACCACGTTCTTTGCCCTACTAACCGGTTGCATCTTCGTATACTTCTTTTATCGCGTAGCCAGCAAAGCCACCTCTGGGGTACCAGGATATGCCCAAACCCTAGTGGAAATGCTAGTAAACTTTGTTCAAGATAACCTGCGCAATACCGCCTGCGAACGCAATCCAGTAGTACCACCACTTGCATTAACCATATTCGTTTGGGTTTTCCTGATGAATCTAATGGATCTGTTTCCGATCGATTTGTTGCCTACTGGCGCCAAATTACTTGGAATCCATTACCTCAAGGTAGTACCCACTACTGACCCCAATGCCACCTTCGGCATGTCCCTAGTAATCTTTATCATGATTATCTATTACAGCATAAAATTCAAGGGACTAGGCGGATTTTTTGGTGAATTAGCCTTCCAACCATTCGGCAAATACGGGTTACCCGCCAACCTAATTTTGGAAGGTGTGAATCTCATCAGCAAACCCGTCTCTCTTGCCCTCCGACTGTTTGGCAACCTCTATGCTGGTGAAATGATATTCATTTTAATCGCTTGCATGTACAGCGGGGGCGCCGCGGCTGGGATAAGTGGCGGAATCTTGCAACTAGTTTGGGCTTTATTCCATATTTTAATCATAACCCTACAAGCTTTTATCTTCATGGTATTAACCATAGTCTACCTAGACATGGCCCATTCTGAGCATCATTAACCCTATAATCAACTCGGATTTTTCCCTACTTAAGCATAGACTTTGATCAGCATTAAATGGACTAATACCAAATCAATAAGTTCTGCTCCCAACCAGAGCAGACTACTATTTTCTATTAGTATTTTATGCTATAACTATCACATAACTTCATTTTAACCTTATCATCCCCCCAACCAAAGTAATCACCGGAGAACATTATGGATCTTGCCCACGCCCTACTCTTTATTGCAGTTAGCTTCATGCTAGGCCTTGGCGCAGTTGGCGCTGCTATAGGTATCGGTATGCTAGGTAGCAAATTCCTAGAAGGTATTGCGCGTCAGCCAGAACTCATGCCCATGC
>JXSN01000777.1 GCA_001276605.1 Achromatium sp. WMS2 | reverse complement strand
TTTCCAAGGTATCGTCATCGCGCAGGGTGACAGCTTTGGTTGGGCATCTGGTTACTACGTTGTCTATGTAGTATTGCCGACCTTTATCAGCAATGTATTTTTTGACTTCTTCCTGGTCAACCTTCATGTCGTCGCGCCAGGTTCCAATTACTGCGAAGTCGGCGCGTTCGATGGCATTTTGGCAGTCGTTGGGACAGCCGGATATTTTGAATTTAAATTTGTATGGTAAAGCTGGGCGGTGTACGTCGTCAGTAAAATTATTTAATAACAGACGATGGGCTTTGTGTTCATTGGTGCAGGACATTTCACAACGGGCAGCTCCCACGCAGGACATGCCGGTACGAACGCAAGGACCAGCACCTCCCAGATCCCAACCATAGTCGTTTATTTCATCAAAGAAATGTTGGGTGGATTCGGTGTCGGCTCCGATGAACATGATGTTGCCGGTTTGGCCGTGGAAGGTGACTAGTCCTGAGCCATGCTTTTCCCAACTATCAGCGAGCTGCCGGAGCATGGCGGTAGTGTAGTGGTTGCCGGCGGGTGGCTGTACACGTATGGTATGGAATTCTTTGGATTCAGGGAAGGCTTTGCCTACTTCGGAGAATCTTGGAATAATTCCGCCGCCGTAGCCGAATACTGATACGGTGCCGCCTTTCCAGTAGCCTTTTCGGGTTTCATATGAATGTTCAAGTTGGCCGAGAAGGTCGTTGGTTACCTTATTGATGCGTTCACTTGGGTGTTCATCGCGTAGACGCTTGATGCCAGATATGAAGCTGGGCCATGGCCCGTGTTCTAGCTGGTCGAGCATCGGAGTGTTGTGCTTTTCTATAGCCATCGCGCTCGTTCTCCTTAAAATTTAACAGTAATTTGGCCCGTGCGTCTTCGGTTTCTAGCTTTTTAAAGGGGATGATGACTGTTCCCATGAGGTCCCCTATTTTTAGGGTGCGCTTGCCTCCCATGCATATGGTTACGCCTTTATCGTCCCCTGGGTGTAGGGCTTTGGGCATTACGTTGAGGCAGTGCATGCAGCGAACACAATCCCGGTTGTTAATTTCCAAGGTATCGTCATCGCGCAGGGTGACAGCTTTGGTTGGGCATCTGGTTACTACGTTGTCTATGTAGTATTGCCGACCTTTATCAGCAATGTATTTTTTGACTTCTTCCTGGTCAA
>JXSN01000776.1 GCA_001276605.1 Achromatium sp. WMS2 | reverse complement strand
CTGCTAAAGATTCTTGCTCCACATATACGGTGGTAACGTCGTAGTCACCCAGTGCGGCGTAAGTTGGCGAGAAGTTTTTAAATCCGGATGCAGTGGTATCTTGACCTTTGATCAATTGAAACACGCCGTCGCCAATGAAAGCTAAGCTTACTTTTTGGTCGAAGGCCGCGCCTATTAGCACCACTTCTAGGGATTCCCAAGCATAGATGGTACCGTAAGGGGCCTTGCGGTTTACGTACATGAAATTTTTTACTACCGACATAGGTTCCTTTAGTCTCCAAAGACTACGAGGCGGTCGCTTTGGATACCGCCTTCAATCAGCTGGCCAAGTCCCGAGATTCGGAAGCCGGGGGCGATGTTATCAGCGTCTTTACCGTTGCGTTTGGCTTCGTCTGGATCGGCAATTCCACGGCGCTGGGCGGCAGCTACACAGATGACTAGGTCTAGTTTATGAGCTGCGGCTAGTTCTGACCAGCGAGCCATTATGTTACGATCATCTTGAGGTGGGGAAGCTAGGCGCGTGCCGTTGTTTACACCATCGTGGTAGAAAAATACACGAAAAATTTCATGCCCCTTGTCCAAGGCGGCCTTGGTGAACTGGTAGGCAGTGTCCGAGGCTTGGTGTTGGTAGGGGCCTTCGTTCACTTGAATGGTAAACTTCATATCCGTTGTGGCCTATAGGTTTAGAAGCGGATGTGAGTTGAGGCATTCAAGCTGGCACGGGAGCCACGCCAGGTGTCTAAATGATATTTGGTGAATGGTAGTTCTACCATTTCGAAAAATCTAGGCCAACCAATGCGTTCGACCCATTCGCCAACCCGTTCCCAGTCCTTGGCGTCTTGTTTGTAGGCTTTGAGGATCTGTTTGACGATGGCGGTGGCTTCTGGCCAGCGGGGTGGATTGTTGGGAATTCCGGAGGCTACTAGCTTTTGGAATGTTGGTTTACCACGAGCATTGGAGTGGTTGCCGCCTACCCATATGGATAGCTTAGAGTGTTCGGCGTCATTGATCTGCATTGGGGGGCATGGGGGGTAGCAGGCGCCGCAGCAGATGCATTTCTTTTCGTCTACTTCTAGGGATGGTTTGCCGTTTACCATGGCGGGGCGGATGGCAGCTACTGGGCAGCGTGCTACTACGGATGGGCGTTCGCAGATGTTAGCAACTAGATCGTGGTTGATCTTAGGTGGTTTGGTATGCTGAACGTTGATGGCGATGTCGCCTTGACCGCCGCAGTTGATTTGGCAGCAGGATGTGGTGATGTGGACGCGGTTAGGCATGTTGGCCTGCTTAAACTCGTCGATCAATTCATCCATCATGGATTTGACCACACCAGAGGCATCGGTACCTGGTA